>CAYUJC010000051.1:11434-19437 GCA_964444945.1 uncultured Desulfuromonas sp. | reverse complement strand
CGGACGTAACTGGCGCATCTGGGCCTGGCTGGACTACCCTCTGCGTGGGCTCAAATATCTGCTGCTCGGTTTTTTTGTCAAAATTCTCCTGCTTGATATGCCCGCCTTCGCCATTGCGAACTTCATGCAGACGCCATACTGGGCTATCAGCGATGTAAAAATGCTGAGATTTTTTACCAGCCCCTCGGCGCTGACCCTGTGGATTGTGGGGATCACTGCGGCACTGTCATTTGTGTATAAAAACGTCTGGTGTCGGTACCTGTGCCCCTACGGTGCCATGCTCGGGCTGGTAAGCATCTTGAGTCCTTTCAAGATCCGGCGCAATGAAGAGACCTGCACCAACTGTAAGAAGTGCAGCAAGGCGTGCCCGGCGCTGCTGCCGATCCACCGCAAGGATACGGTCATGAGCGTGGAATGCACCGGCTGCCTGACCTGCGTTGACACATGCCCCCACGCCAGCCTGCACATGGGGACCTTGCTGGAACGCAAGCCGTTGCCACGCTGGGTGTTCCCGCTGCTGGTTCTGGGAATCTATATTGGTGGGGTCAGTATCGGCATGCTCAGCGGCCACTGGCACAGCAATCTGGAATATGCCGATTACCTGCGCCTGATCCCCATGGCGGAGCAGCTTGGCCATTGATGCTTAAAAAGATGCTGGGGCACTCCGTAGCGTGCCCCAGCATCTTCCATATTTTTACCTTTACCTCTGCCTACTCCTCCCCTTCACTCACCTGCAGCGTCAGGGTGTCATTTTTCACATCCACCTGAACCACACTTCCATCGACGATCTCTCCGGCGATGAGAGCGCGCCCAATACGGGTCTCCAGCTCGCGCTGCAAAAAGCGTTTGACCGGGCGGGCCCCAAAATGGGGATCATAGGCACGCTGGCATATGTACTGCTTGGCAGCAGCGCTCAGCTTGATCTCGATGCGCCGCTCCTCCAGACGCTGCTGCACCTGCGCAACCTGCAGCTCGATAATCTTATCGAGTTCTGCGCGGGTCAGAGGGCTGAACAGAATGGTGTCGTCAATGCGGTTGAGAAACTCCGGGCGGAAGTGCTGGTGCAAGCGCTGTTGCACCTGCTTGCGCGCTTCTTCGCTGATCTCCCCTTCGGGGCCTTTGTCCTCAAGTAAAAATTCAGAGCCTAGATTCGAAGTCATGATAATGACGGTGTTCTTGAAATCTACCGTACGCCCCTGACTGTCGGTGACCCGTCCGTCATCGAGAATCTGGAGCAGAACATTGAACACTTCGGGGTGAGCTTTTTCCACCTCATCCAACAGCACCACCGAATAGGGTTTGCGCCGCACCGCCTCGGTGAGCTGCCCCCCCTCTTCATAGCCTACATAACCTGGGGGCGCTCCGATCAAGCGGCTGACGCTGAATTTTTCCATATACTCCGACATATCGATGCGCACCATCTGGTGCTCGCTGTCGAACAGCGTTTCGGCTAAAGCGCGGGCGAGTTCGGTCTTTCCCACCCCGGTGGGGCCGAGAAACAAAAACGATCCCATGGGGCGACTCGGATCTTTAATCCCGGCGCGCGCGCGGATAACTGCGTCGGTTACCGCCAGCACCGCCTCGTTCTGACCGATGACCCGCTCATGCAGATGTTTGTCCAGATTGAGCAGCTTCTCGCGCTCCCCTTCGAGCAGCCGGGTCAGGGGGATTCCGGTCCAGCGTGCGACAATTCCGGCAATTTCGTCTGCGCCGACCCGCTCTTGCAACAACGGCTGCTCATCGCCGCGGCTGGCCGCCTTTTCCTCCAGCTCTTTGAGTTGTTTTTCCAGCTCAGGCAGCCGTCCGTGGCGCAGCTCCGCCGCCCGATTCAAGTCATAGTCGCGCTCTGCAACCTCCAGCTCGTGGTTGGTCGCTTCAATCTCCTTGCGTACCGCCTGCACCTTCTGTTGCGCCTCTTTTTCTGCGCTCCACTGCGCTTTGAAGGTAGTAACTATATGACGCTGCTCTGCCAGTTCTTCCTGCAGGGCCTGCAGGCGCTCCTTGCTCGCCGCATCCCTTTCCTTCTTCAGCGCTGCCTCTTCAATCTCCAACTGCATCACCCGGCGGGAAGCGGTATCCATCGCTTCCGGCATGGAATCCATCTCCGTGCGGATCATGGCGCAGGCCTCATCCACCAGGTCGATCGCTTTATCGGGGAGGAAGCGATCTGAAATGTAGCGGTTACTCAGGGTTGCTGCCGCCACCAGGGCCTGATCCTGAATCTGCACCCCGTGGTGGACCTCGAAGCGCTCTTTGAGCCCGCGCAGGATACTGATGCTCTCCTCCACACTTGGCGGATCCACCATAACAGGCTGAAAGCGGCGCTCCAGCGCGGCATCTTTTTCTATGTGGAGGCGATATTCGTTCAGAGTCGTAGCCCCGATGCAGTGCAGTTCGCCGCGCGCGAGCATCGGCTTCAGCATATTGCCGGCATCCATGGCACCTTCGGTCTTCCCTGCCCCGACAATATTGTGCAGCTCATCGATAAACAGCAGAATCCGCCCTTCGCTACCACTCACTTCCTGCAAAACCGCCTTCAGGCGCTCCTCGAACTCTCCCCGATATTTGGCCCCTGCCACCAGAGACCCCATATCCAGAGAAAAGATGGTTTTGTCTTTGAGTCCATCGGGAACATCCCCGCGCACAATCCGCTGCGCCAGCCCTTCCACAATGGCGGTCTTTCCCACCCCGGGCTCTCCGATCAACACCGGATTATTCTTGGTCTTGCGCGACAAGATCCGGATAACGCGGCGAATCTCTTCATCGCGTCCGATCACCGGGTCGAGCTTTCCCTCTCTGGCCGCAGTCACCAGATCCATGCCGTATTTTTTCAGCGCGTCATAGGTTCCTTCGGGACTGTCCGTATCTACCCGCTGATGCCCGCGCACCTGTTGCAGGGCCTGGAGCACTCCTGAGTACTGCACTCCAGCCTTGGCGAACAGCCCCCCCACCGGCGTATCTGCCGGCTCGGAAACCAGGGATAGAAGCAGATGTTCGACACTTAAATATTCATCCTTGAGCTTTTTTGCCTCTTTTTCCGCGCGGTCGAGGACCCGCTGCAGGCGCACCGATGCATAGATCTGGCTATCTTCTGCCGCCCGCCCCTCCATGCGTGGACGGCGGTTGAGCATCTCCTCAACAGCGCGCCGGATTGAGGCGCTATCTACTTCCATCTTCTGCAGCAGCCGCGGTACCAGCCCCTGCTCATCCTGCAAGAGCGCAGCGAGCAGATGTTCGGTATCAATATCTGCATGCTGGTTCTCCCGCGCCAGCTTCTGCGCCTGTTGAATTGCGGCCTGGGTGTTGCGGGTCATTTTTTCACTGGGCATTTGTTACTCTCCTTCATAATATAGGTTGCGCAGGCTTTTAATAGTTGCCTTCCCGCGCTCATGATTTGCTTTATTTGATTTTGCCGATTTTACCATTTGTCTCTTCAGGATTAAATATTGGTGCAACTCCCATAATGCCATCAATTTCCCACTGCGCAATCTGCCCTTAGCTTGCAGTCTTTGGTTTGATGTACTTACGGTGTGGCTTTCCCCCATCCGCTCAATAATGCGCGGTAATATTTCTTCGCATAAACTGTTGATTTTTTTGACCTGTTCATTTTATCTGTTTGTGCATAGAGTAAATACGTTTTGAACGTATTGCACAAAGATCCACTCATGAACTATCTTCTTACTCCTTCCCCTTGAGTATATAATAAACGCATGCTGCGCCGTTTTTTCAAGGGGCGTCCTCTGTTCTCAGCGGATAATCCCCCGATAGCCTCCCGATAATCATCTATATGCCCAGCAGCAGACCCACCTTCAGAAGCGACACTCTTCGGAGTTATTAGTGCGGACAGATGCTGGTGGGGCGCTGAAATAGATATTGCCGGGATATTGCTAAGATTCGACGAAAGCATACATAGCTCTGCGCCAAGGGCTATTTTTTGCCGCTATGCCACATATAAGTGACAAATTCGGTTTTAATTTTTCTTGCAGCCTTAATGCATTTTCCGCTAGGATATGTTTGTCAATTCTAAGGGGGGAGACAATTTTTTCATATTTATTTAAGGTTTTTGCGCTTAAAAGCTGCCGCTGCTCCACAAATCAAACTACATAGGAGAAGAGAAGTGATACCCAACGCTGCCCTGATTCCCACGCCTGATGCCATTCCGGTCGCGTGGGGTTGGTTTTACGTTCTGCTGGTGCTGACGTTTCTGCTTCATCTGCTGGTGATGAATGCCATGCTCGGGGGCGGTATTATTGCGCTACTGAATTCTTTGCGGCGCGGCGAACAGAACACCCTGCTCAGCAAAGAGTTCAGCTATAAGTGGCCCTACACCATCGCCATCGCGGTCAACATGGGGGTTGCGCCGCTGCTGTTTATCCAGGTGCTGTATGGGCACTTCATCTACTCCAGTTCAATTCTGATGGCGAGCTGGTGGCTCTCTATTATCCTGATGCTGATTCTCGCCTACTACAGCGCCTACATCTACGCCTTCAAATTTGACTCTCTGGGTGCCCTGCGAAGCTGGGTGGCCGGATTTTCCGTCGTCCTGCTCCTCTACATAGCTTTTTTGTTCAGCAACAATATGACCCTGATGCTGCAACCGGAACGCTGGTCGGCCTACTTTGCCGATGGCGGGGGGAGGTTTCTCAACACCGCCGACCCCACCTTGATCCCACGCTATCTGCACTTTGTAATCGGTGCCGTAGCAGTGGCGGGGCTGTATCTGGCTCTTATCGGCCGCTTTAACTTTGTGAAGAGTACGGTTAACCCACAGACACTTATAGCGCAGGGGATGCGCTACTTCACCATAGCCACCGCCATTTCGGTGGCACTGGGGTTCTGGTTCCTCCTCGCCCTGCCCAAAAATATAATGCTGCTGTTCATGGGTGGCAGCATCTACGGCACCGCACTCCTGCTGCTGGGGCTGATGCTGACAGGGGTCGCCCTCTATCTGGGACATAACCGCCAGGTAATCAAGACCAGTATTGCGACGCTGGCGCTGCTCATCATTATGGTGCTAATGCGCGATCTGGTACGGACCGGCTTTTTGGCCCCCTATTTCTCCATGTCCGAGCTGCAGGTTATCCCGGAGTATTCTCCGCTGATTTTCTTTTTGGTGGTATTTGCCGGGGGGTTGGCGCTGGTGGGATACATGCTGAAACTTGCCCTTGAGTGCCGCAAGGAGGTGGAATAATGAATTATCCTGTGTGGGATCTCACCACCTTCGGGGGTGGCTTTTTTATCGCGCTAATTGCCGTGGTCCACGTACTGGTCGCACACTTTGCCGTGGGGGGCGGGTTGTTTCTCGTCACTCTGGAACAGAAAGCCTACCGCGACGAGGATCCGGCGCTGCTGGAATATGTAAAGAAGCACAGCAAGTTTTTCCTCCTGCTCACTATGGTGTTCGGCGGCATGACCGGGGTCGGCATCTGGTGGACCATCGCGCTGCTGAACCCTGCGGCAACCTCATCTTTGATTCATATATTTGTCTTCGGGTGGGCCGCGGAGTGGGTCTTCTTTCTGACGGAGATTGTCGCTCTGTTCATCTACTACTACACCTTCGGGCGGATGGAGCGGAAAAAACACCTTCTCATCGGCTGGCTCTACTTTTTCAGCGCGTGGATGTCGTTGTTCCTGATCAATGGCATTATCGACTTCATGCTCAGCCCGGGCGCATGGCTGGAAAACCGCGAGTTCTGGTCTGGATTCTTCAACCCCACCTTCTGGCCCGCGCTGACGTTCAGAACCGGATTGTCCCTGGTCCTGTGCGGAGTGTTCGGCTTTGTCACCGCAGCCTTCGTAAAGGAGCAACAGCTGCGCACACGCCTGATGCGTATCTGTGCTAAGTGGGTGGCGATCCCTTTTGTGTTGATGCTGCTGGGGGGGTGGTGGTACATCGTCGCCCTACCGGGCAGTGTGAGCCATCTTATTTTCGAGCACTCGCCCGAGATGACCACCTATCTGCGCACCCTGGCGTGGGCAACTCCGGTATTTTTTGCCATCTCCATGTTTATGGCACTGAGATTGCCTAACCGTTTGCAGAAAGTCCTCTGCTTTGGTGTCGTGGGTATCGCCCTGATCTATTTTGGGGCGTTTGAGTTTGTGCGTGAAGGAGGACGGCGCCCGTACATCATCTACGAGTACATGTATTCCAATCAGGTGTTCGTCGAGGATGTGCCGGGAATTCAACAGGCAGGCTTTCTCCCAACTGCCAAGTGGACACTCCACCGTGAAATAACTGCAGAAAATATGGATGCCGTCGGCAAGGATCTGTTTAAGTTTCAGTGCAGCGCATGCCACTCCAGAGGGGGCCCTCTGAACGACATTCAGCCGCTGGTAAAAAAATACTCCAACATCTTCGGCATGGACGCAAAGCTCAACGGGCTGGGAAAGCTCAACACCTATATGCCCCCGTTTATGGGCACCCGTGCAGAGCGCTGGGCGTTGGCGCGCTATATTGTCAAAGAGTTCAACCACAGTAGCGCAGAAACCGGCAACCTGGCGGTGGAAGATCAGGATCTGGCACTGGAGATTCCGCCGTTTGCCAAAGACACAGATGAGTATGTGCTGTTGGCGTGGAGCACTCTGGGGATGAAAGGGATCTCGGACAGCTCCGAGCGGTGGATGATGCTGCCGCCGGGGACAAGTATCTATGCCCAACTGATTAAGCGCGGCGACTCCCCGCAGATAGTCACCCGCGCGGTGGAATTACGCTATGAGATGGATGCTGAGTTCCGCACCCCACAGGAAAAGGTGGCGTTCTGGGAGCACGCGGAACAGCTGTTCGGCACCCAGCTCGAGCCCGGAGTTGGCCTCGCAGGGATGGGGCTGAGCGGCACCATGCGCCTGGATGCAGAACACAATGCATTTGTCGCTGCTAAAGTTCCGGTGGTCCCGTATCCCGCCGGCGGCGGCTTCAACCCCTATCCGCTGCTGACGATAACCGCGTTTGATAAAGAAAGTGGCGCGGAGTTGGCGCGCACCCGGGTTGTGGCTCCTGCCACTACGGAGATGGGGTGTAAGACCTGCCATGGCGGTGACTGGGGGGTGGCTGATGTAGCGGGCTTTACCTTGGCAACGGGTGAGGATATTCTGGCTGCACACGATAAAAACAGCGCCACCAAGCTGCTGGAACAGGCGCGCGGCGGCCACCCGATACTGTGCCAGAGCTGCCACGCCGACCCCGCCCTGGGCGCCGCGGGCAAGGAAGGGATTCTAAACTTTTCCGCCTCTATCCACGGCTGGCACGCCAACTTTCTCACTGAACGCAACGGCGCAGAGGCCTGCGCCGCCTGCCACGGCATCCGCGCAGACGGCCCGACCCAGTGTTTCCGCAGTCATCACGCCCAATTCATGGACTGCAGCAACTGCCACGGCACCATGGAGGATCACGCCCTGACTCTGTTACTACATGAACAACAGCAGGGCAACCAGCGCGCCGCTGTTCTGCTGCAGCATCTGCGCAGCAGAAAGGTCAAAGAGGTGGCGCAGATAGAGCCGCGCGCCCCCTGGAGCCAACAACCGGATTGCCTCACCTGCCATACAGATTTTGGGGTGGGGATGAGTGTGGATGCGTTCAATCAATGGACGAAGAACGAAGAGGAATTATACCGCAACCGCCACGACCAGATGGGTGCGGTTATGTGCGCCGCCTGCCACAGCAGCCAGCACGCGGTATACCCGGCGACATTCAACCGCCTCGGAGCGCAGCGCGACAGCATTCAGCCGCTGCAGTATCAGGGCAACAACCGCCCGATAGGTAACGACTGTACCGTCTGTCATACGGTGCAGCCGGAGTTCGAAGCGCACCACCCGAACTCGCTGCGGATCTGAAAGGTGCGAACACGGGCGCGCACCTACGGTTAAAATCAACCAGGGGGCGCTTTTGCGAGAAGGCGCAGCAAAACATTCCCCTCCTTACCTAAGGAGGGGTTAGGGGTGGTTGGGTTCTGGTGGTTGGGTTCTGGTGGTTGGGTTCTGGTGGTTGGGTTCTGGTGGTTGGGTTC
>CAYUJC010000051.1:0-11334 GCA_964444945.1 uncultured Desulfuromonas sp. | reverse complement strand
TGGCTCTTCGTCCTTCATTTTCCAACATCCTGCGTAGGGCGCATATGCGAAAAGGGCAATTCGTGAATTGCCCCTACGGTTTTATCGCGTCGTGTTTCCACGCCGCGTATCGGTACCGCCAAAACCTATACCATCCCCCTGCCCCCTCCTTGATTAAGGCGGGGGAGCGCCTGCTGGCGCTGCACTGTCGTACGGCGCATCGGCAAACATGGGCGCACCCGCCGGTGCGCACCTACTGAAAATGGGAATCGGGCAGCACCAAGCTGAATATCTGCCACCCCGGAGCGGGTTCAAACCGGTTGTCCACACTGAACAGGCGCAGGTTTTTGCGTGTATCCATGGCGAACAAGGGCACCGCGGCGTTACCATGCTGCTGGCGCCACTGTTTAAAGGTGAAGTTTTCAGTCAGCTTGGTGGAATGGATCTCCGCTCCATGGTCGAGCATCGCATCCAGAGATGCATAGGTTACATTTTCACCGAATAGAATAGTGCCGCGGCGGTGTTTCACTACCTTTTTTCCTGTATCCTCTTTGGGCTTGCTGTTCTGCACCCGGAAGATATTTTCTACCCCCAGGTCGATCCGGTAGTACATGGCCGCGCCTATATTGAGCTCTTCCTGGGGCGATAACGCCAACATCCGCCCCAACCCCACCATATCCAGATGCCGGTCGGAGTGCTCCGATATCGGGTTGCCAAAATAGGTGGGCAACCCCTCCATCCGCGCTTTGGAGGTATATTCCCAGTTTGAATCCGCCAGGCGTACCCTGAAACCGCTTTTCTGCAGCGCCAGTCCGATGGCGCGGGCCAGCTGATTGGCGCCGACAATGAGGTATCCGCGCGGCTCAGGTTCAGCAACCCCAAGCCACATCGCAATGGGGCGCGCCGTGGCACTCTGAAATAGCACGGTTCCGATAATTACCATAAAGATCAGGGGTACAATCTTCTCGGCATCGACAAAACCGGCCTGCTCCAGCTGCATGGCAAACAGGGCAGAAACTGCGGCCGCCACGATGCCGCGCGGCGCGATCCACGCCAGCAGGTGGCGTTCCGGCCAGGTAAGATTCGATCCCGCCGCAGATACCATTACATTCAGGGGGCGCGCCAGGAATTGGATCCCCAGCAGAACCAGCAGAGCGGGCCAGCCCAGTGCCGTAAAGTCGGCAAAATCCAGGCGCGAGGCGAGGATGATAAACAGCAACGAAATCAGCAACAGACTCAGACTCTCTTTAAAGTCGAGAATCTCTTCCATATCCACCTTGGGCATATTGGCCAGCCACATCCCCATAACGGTGACAGTGACCAGCCCCGACTCTGCTTGAATAAGGTTGGAGACCGCGAAGGAGCCGAACACTAACCCCAGAGCAGTTATATTGTGGAGGTACTCTGGCAACAGGTGATGACGCAGCAGCAGTCCGAAGCCATACCCGCCCAGGATGCCGATAACAAACCCCACCAGGACGATAAGGCCGAAGGTGATCAGGGTATGCCCCAGCGCTTCTTGTCCGCCCCCCGCGACGATAAACTCATACACCAGAACCGCCAGCGATGCGCCGATAGGATCGATGACGATCCCTTCCCAGCGCAGGATGTTGGACACCGACTGGGTCGGGCGCACGGTGCGCAGCATGGGGGCAATGACGGTCGGCCCGGTCACCACCGAAATGGCTCCGAACAACAGGCTCAGCTCCCAGCTCAAATCGAGGATATAGCGGGTGAGCAGCGTGGTGACAGCCCAGGTGGTGAGCATTCCGACCGAGACCAGATTGCGCACAACTCTCTGCAGCCCACCGATTTCACGGTAATTAAGGGTCAGGCTACCTTCAAACAGAATAACCGCGACCGACAGCGCCACAAATGGAAACAGCAGCTCTCCCAGGATCGCGTCGGGGGATACCAGTTGAAATACCGGCCCGGCCAGCAGCCCGGCCAGCAGCAGAAACACAATGGCCGGCAGTTTGACGCGCCACGCAAGCCATTGACACAGGCTGCTGACCACGAACACAGCAGCAAACATTGCCGCCATAATATCAACCGAACTGTGCTCCATCCCTTTTCTCCATTCCAGACCAGCGTTTAAGTGATGCAGATTACAATAGTTGCAAACTGCGAAGTAAAAACAACCCCAATGTGGTTGAAAACAGCGAGCCAATGGCAGTCGCGGCGATTATAGCTGCGGCCAGATGATGGTTGCCACCCAGCGCCAGAGTCATGGGATAGCTGGCCGCCGCTGTCGGTGCCGCCATCATCAGATACAAAATCCCCAGGGTTTCACCCCGCATCCCCAGCGCTATCCCCCCCAAGGTTACCACAGCGGGTACCACCACCAACTTGGCAACCGTAGCGGCATACAAGGGGGCTGAAGAGGTGAACTCGTGCAGACGGATCGAGGCTCCGGCGCAGACCAGCGCCAGGGGCAAAGTCATCTGTGCCAGATACTCTCCGGTCCTGAGAATCACTTGCGGCACGGAGATCCCGCTCAAAGAAACCACCACTCCGGCAGCAATGGCCAGAATAAGTGGATTTTTACCAATATTGCTTAACATGGGGAGCACCTTACTCCGCACCGATGTCGCATCCATCAGGGTCTCATTCTGGTGCCGGGTCAGGGTAAGAACCGCAAGAACATTGTACAGGGTGGTCAAAACCGCAAGATAGATGGATGCCGGTGCTACGACTGAATCACCGAAGGCGCTGAAGCAATACGCCAACCCTACAATCCCCATATTTCCCCGGAAAGAACCCTGCACAAATACCCCGCGTTCGTGGCTGCTACGCAGGTGGCGTCCGGCCTCATGTTCAAGCACTATGAACACTGCGGTGATAGCTACAACGGCGTATCCCACCAACAGCCACGGCAGTTCCCGCTGGAAATCGGTCTGCACCAGTTTGACAAACAGCAGACACGGCAGAGTGACCCTGAACACCAGGTCAGACCCGGTGCGCGCAAAACTGTCGCTGATAATCCCCATGCGTTTGAACAGCACCCCGGAGAGAATTATAAAAAACACTGGCGCGGTGATTAAAAAGGCAAATTCCAGTGCGGCCAGCATCAGGGCACCACAACATAAAGGAGACCGGTTACAACATGATAAACCCCTGCTTTTAATGTTCTGTTCAATTTCTTTCCTATCTTTTTTCTCTGAACAATGTGCTCCAGATTTTCACTGGAATTATCACCGCGCAGCGGACTATCCACGCGCGCACTTCATACTCAGGTCAACTTCTTAGCGGCGTTAAGCAGGGCATCCTTCATCACCTCTTCTAAACATGGATGATAAAAGGGCATCTCCAACATTCCAGCGAGGTCGGCCCTATATTCGATGGCCAGCACCAGGGTATGCGCCATGTGTTCCGCGCCACGCCCGAAAATTTCGGCCCCGAGGATGCGTCCATCGCCTTTGGCGGCATAAATCTGCAGCATCCCGCGCGTATCATTATAGATGGCATGGCGTGGCCCGCCACTCATGCGTGCGGTCCCGATTACAATCTCATCCTTGTTGAGCTCGGCGTAAGAGGTACCCACGCTCGCCATCTGTGGATCGGTATAGTAGATCCCCAGGGGCACGGCGCGTTTCCCGGTCTTCTCACCCGTTGGCGCCAGGGCACTCTCAGCAGCGATGCGCCCCTCAATATAAGCTTCATGCCACAGGGGAAGATCTTCGGTCACATCGCCGGCTACGTAGATGTGGCTCTCCCCGCAGCGCATGGTCAGAGGATCGTATAGGGGCAGACCCCGGTGATCCAGGTTCAGGCCACTGTTGTGCAGCTTCATGCTGCGCAGATTAGATTCGCGCCCGCTCGCCACCAGCACCCTGGCGCTGGTATGGGTGAGCACTTCGCCGGTATCCTGCCGAAACTTGAGTTCAAAACCAGCTGAAGTTTGCTTGGCGCCGATAAATTCACCGCGGGGCACGATGTCGAGTTCCTGCGCCAGCACCGCCATGGTTTCCGTCTGCATATCGGGATGTTGGAAGCCGCCGATGCGTCCACTGCGCCCGAACATGGTGACCTTGACTCCGAGCCGGTGAAATGCCTGCCCCAACTCAAGGGCGATGACGCCAAGCCCCACCACCGCAAGAGACGGGGGCAGATCGTCGAGTTCAAAGATGGTGTCGCTGCTGTCCACCATCTCGTTTACCCCGGCAAAAGGGCCATGAAAAGCCGGGGTGGAACCACACGCCAGGATAATCTTCTGTGCCTTTATCTGCAGATCATCCCCGATTTGTAAGGTATGCGGATCAACAAACACCGCCTGACCTTCAAGTTTATATGCCGCTGGGATTTTTTCTACTGCTTTCATTACCTTACCAACGAAACGCTCGGCTCGATCCTGTTTCAAGCGTGCAAAAATCCGCTTGCCATCGACGCTATAGCTCCCGTTGATACCGTAGAACGCACCCTCCTCAATTGTGTGTGCTATATCCGCAGCAGCAATGAGCATTTTGCTCGGCATACAGCCGACCCGGGCGCAGGTGGTACCGTAGGGGCCATGCTGGATCAGCACCAGATTATCGGTTTTGCGCCGGATCCGGCTGTAGGCACCAAGGCCGGCAGTTCCGACACCGACAATGGCATACTCAACTTCACGTACCTGCATATTTTCTCTCCTGATATTCTGAGTTAAATAGATAAGTTACGTAAAAAGGCGTGACATGTCCGCTAAATTTATCTTGTTCCGCTACAGCTCTCATGCGCCCAAAGCAGAACGCATATGCCAGCAGCCAAGATAGCGGCCCGAGCATTAATTTTCTTTTTTTTACAAATTGGAAAGTGCTTGTACTTTTTTTACGTTGTCTGCTAATCTTTTGCGATCAATCTGGCGCTTGAAGTTCTTTGCACCGCGCATGCAAAACAAGAAGCTCTCCATTTGGCACCACGATAAATTCTCATCCGAGGCTCGCTGTGACGCCGATCACCCGCTTCAATCTTATCGCAACCACACTGGCAGGCATTATCCTGGCTGCCAGCATCAGCTATTTCTTTATATTTCTACCGTATCAGGAATATTCGAACCGCTCCGCGGAACTCAAACAGTACTATATCGAGGAAGAAAAGCAGACCATCCGCCGGGAGGTGAAGCGCGTCCTCGATGAACTGAACTTTCTCCACCGCGATCACCTGAAAGCAGTAGCCGCCACCCTGAACCTGAACCTGGCCGACATGGAGCGCTTCCTCGAAGCAGAGCGCCATCTGAGCATACAACAGGTTCACACCATGGTTACCCACATGCGCCAGGAGGTGGGGCAGCCGCACCATGCCGCTTATTTTGTTTTCGCCGCCGATGGTAACCTAATCAGCCGCAGCAGTCGACAACACCTTCTCGAACTGGGGATGCAACCAGACTTAGCGGAGGCTGAAATTGCATCCGTATTCGAACCTCTCTGGGGCGTAGCACCGAAAGAACTAAAGCACCTCCACTGGCCTGGTGCTGCGGACTCTGCCCCATTGCCCCTGCACGCCAGCTACGCCACTTCCGCACAAAAGAAGTTACGTATAGTCGCGGTAATTCCGCAGCATATCAGCGCCAAAGACCTGCAGATCCGCTTCCTGGAACACCTGTCTCAGGTGCGTTTTGGCGCAGACGGCTCCGGCTATTTCTACATTTTCGATGGTGGCGCCAGACCTATAATGAGTCCACTCCTGGCGCCACCCTTCAATTCAGACCTCAACCCCCTCTCCATTCCGGAAGAACAGCTGGGCACGCCCCACCCCTTCGTCAAAATCGCGCAAAATGGCGGAGGCTATATAGAATATATGTTCAAGAATCCAGCCAATGCCAACGAGGTGGAAAACAAAATCGCCTATGTCACCATGCTGCCGCGCTGGGGATGGATTTTAGGCACGGGCTTCTACACCAGCGCTCGGGATAAGCACCTTCAGGCCTACCAACACGAACTCCTGCGCGGCGCGCACACACGCGTGCGCATCGGCATTGTTGTCGTTCTTATCAACCTGCTCCTGGGGCTGGGAATAGCCTATGTCACCCATCGGTATGTACGCAAAATTGAAGCAGCGCGTGAAGCACACCTGAGGCGTCTGGAACAATACGGCAATCTGCTTGATGAACTCTGTCTGGTCTCCAAGGGGGATCTGGAAGGCAACATCACCTACGTCAATGATAAATTCTGCCAAGTTTCGGGCTACACCCGGGCCCAGATGCTGGGGCAGCCTCACAATATCGTGCGGCACCCCAGTGTGCCGAAAACCACGTTCAAGCGGATGTGGCAGCAGATTCAGGCGGGCAAAACCTGGCGCGGGATCAGCCGCAACAAAACCAGAGACGCCAACTCATACTATGCCGATAGCGTCATCATGCCCCTGACCGATCAGGACGGTAACATCGTTGAATATATCGCGGCGCGCTACGAAATCACCGAGCTGCTGGAGAAACGCGATGAAGTACGCCTGGCTTTTGCCACGGATAAACTTACCGCGCTGGGGAGCCGCCACAAGCTGGTTGAAGATCTGCGCGCGAACCTCGAAAACAGGTGCCTTATCCTGTTTGATATCGTCGATTTTGGCGGTATCAATCATACCCTGGGGATCGAAACCGCAGACCAGATTCTCCTGCACCTGAGCAACCAGCTGGTTGAGTTTTTTACGGCGGATAAATACTCCCTGTATCGCCTCCACAGCGATATATTCGCCGTGCTGACCGATGCCACCGCACAACCTGCGCTTCATTCCACCGTAGAACAATTCTGCCTGAGCCTGAGAAAGAACACCTTTGTCCATACCGACTCCGGGACTATGAATCTGAACCTCATCTGTGGAATCGCCTGCAACGAAAAAGATCTGCTCACCTGCGCCGACGCCGCTCTGCAACATGCTAAGCAAAGCAAGGCCTCCATGGCCATATACAATGCAGAAATTGCGGAGCGCCAGGGGCGGATGCGCGCCTACTGGATCAACGAAGTGCAGCAGGCGCTGCTGGACCAGCGTATTATCCCCCACTACCAGCCCATTGTGCATATTGCCAGTGGCGAAACCCGCAGATACGAAGCCCTGATGCGCATGGTAGACACCCACGGGGAGATTGTCCCTCCTGGAGCGTTTCTCCCCATCATGGAGCAAACCAGTCACTATCCGGAGATGACGCGGACGATCTTCAAACAAGCGTGCAGGTTCTTTCGCTTTCGCAAGGAAAGCTTTTCCGTCAATCTCACGGTGGATGACCTTCTGCACCGCAATACGGTCGATTTTATCGCAACCACGGCTGCAAATTACGCCGTTACCGAACGTTTGGTCCTCGAACTGGTGGAGACGGAGAACATCCACAACTACGACGCCGCCCTAAAGGCGCTGGTAGAATTGAAAGCCCTGGGGATTAAAGTCGCGATCGACGATTTTGGTTCCGGGTTTGCGAACTTCTCCTACCTGTCGGCATTTCCAGCAGACTTTGTCAAGATTGATGGATCATTGATCCGCAAGGTTAATGAAGATGAAAAAACCCGCAATCTGGTCAAGATGCTGATCGACTACGCCCACTCCGAAGGGATAGAGGTAATCGCCGAATTTGTCAGTTCAGCCGCGATTCTCGCCACTGTTGCAGCGATGGGATGTGACTACGCCCAGGGTTATCACTTTGGCGCCCCCACCGCCGGAGAAAGGATCGAAAGCTAGCGTGGTGTTGAAATGAACCTAAACACAAATAACTGTCTCCGCCTTCTCCGGGCTCTGCGCCGCCATCTGGTGCAGGCGGATCTCCATAGCAGCGCCAGCATTGGCAAAGGCCTGTTGCGGGCAGTGGCGCGTACACTGGTGGCAGCGCACACAGCTTTCCCCCACTACCGGGTATCCATCCTCCCAGATAAACGCTCCGGTCGGGCAAAGGTCTACACAGGTTCCACAGCTGCTACATCTGCCTCTATCTGGCTGGTGCGCCCCCAGCATGGTCTTCACCAGAGCCAGGCTCTTCTCCCACGCCTCTTCAGCCCACGCGGCCGGAAGATAGTTCAACCTCGCCACGTCCAAAGGCGCAGCAGGTGTGGTGCTCAGCTTTTCCAGCACGGCCTCCACCAGAGCATTCATTTTATCCGCAGCGTCAGCATTCGGATGTCCTGCCCCCAAAGGCTCTGCACTTTCCCACAGCGAGGAATGCCGCGCCAGCACCTTGGCTGCGCCCACTGTTACCCAGCCGCTCTTTTGCAGATGCTGCGCCATCTCGGGCAAGGTCACGCCGCTGCACACCGCGCCCCAGGTTGCGAACGGAACTGCGGTCGCTTCATCGGCCCCTTGTGGCAGCGCCGCGATAAAGTCCAGCACCTGCGGCACCGCATGATCGACATATACCGGTGTACCCAGCCACAGACACGCGTCTGCCTTAACTTCAGCAGCCAGCGTTGTCATATCCGCGCCCCCGCGCGGCGCCAGATCGAGCATAACCGCTTTTATTCCGTGCCTGCACAGCGCGCCCTCGATCATTTTCGCTACGGTACGGGTTGCCCCTGCGGGGGAAAAATAAGCAATATAGTGTGTGCGCATCCGCTCTTCTCCTTGTGGTATTCGCTGCGTAGCGGTTATCTGCTGTGCGCTTAGGTATGGGGTGGTTGGCTGACTACAGGGTTCTCTCTTCACCGCTCTGCCGCACATGGCTGGAAAGGTGGCACCCGCGGGTGCGGAGTTACCGATTTCAGCATATTTATTGCCCTCGACTTATTGTTCTACCCTTGGGGGCCTGGTGTTGAGATCCCGGCGTGAAATATTTAAACCCGCGGTAGGGGATAGATGTTTTGTGAATTTACGCTATTAATAAAAGGACAAATCTTAAATTTGAGTCCAGTGGAGGATGAAATAATGGCCATTGAAATTGAACGGAAGTTTTTACTTAAAACAGACTCGTGGCGCGCCCACGTTCAAAGCAAGTCGCGCATCATCCAGGGCTATATCAGTGTTAACCCCACAGCGACGGTGCGGGTTCGCCTTACAGCCGCTGGCGCATTCCTTACCCTCAAGGGGAAACGCCACAACTACTGCGCCACGGAATTTGAGTATCCGATTCCGGCGCAGGATGGCGCTGCCATGCTGAAGCAGATGAACCTGTGTCCCCCCATAGATAAGTGGCGCCACCAGATCAATTATGCCGGCAATAAATGGGTGATCGACGAATTCAGCGGTGCTAACGCCGGGCTGATAATCGCTGAAATAGAGCTGGAAACTGCCACCGCGGAGTTTGCGCGTCCGCCTTGGCTCGGGCTGGAAGTTTCGGACGACCCGCGTTACTTCAACGCCAATCTGGCGCAACAACCCTACACCACCTGGGGTAAGTGAGGATGCAAGAGGAGCAGGAGTTGGTATGCATACAACAGGTACGGCCCCTCCCAAAGACAGCCAGTCCAGCGCTGGCAATTCTCCATTTATATCGCTGACGTACTAACATTGCTGGTCACAGCGCCGCCTCAATTGCAGCCATCTGGGCCGCAACGCCTGGACCACCCCAGCAGGGCAGATTCCGCGGAGAGGCAGGGATGGCTATCCTTTGTCTTTTAAGGCAGCCAGGGCTCCAAAAGGGGAATGATTCAGGGTGGGCTTGCTGCTCTCGGAACCGCCAACACTCGCGCGTTGCTGTTCTATGGCTCGAACGTGTTCCTGCTCGTGGCAATATATACACAGCAACTCCCAGTTACTGCCGTCGGGCGGATTGTTGTCATGATTGTGGTCAAGGTGATGCACCGTAAGTTCGCGCAGTTTTTTGCCTTCGAACTCACGGCAGCAGCGCCCGCATACATGGGGAAACAACTTCAGCGCTCGTTCTCGATAACCACCCTGGCGTTCCGTCGCAGCGCGCCGCGCCTCGGCAATGACTGCCGCCGATTTTTCTTGCTGATCCATAGCTTAAACTCTCCTTGAATATCAACTGCACCTTCCCGCGCCCCGTGGATGGGCTTGACAGGTGGTTCAGCACGCGCCTGTCGACGCAACGCATCTTTGCAAAACTTTTTATTTTTGTCCGCACTTTTTTATTTTTGTCCGCACTAATTATGCGTTGTATGGTTACCCTTAGCCCCCATGCTGCGGCATTATTTTTTTTACCGCAATGGGCTGAACCTGCTAGACTAACTTGGCGCTGCGTATGCCCCCATGCAACCACGCACAGTTTACACTAAGGGCATAAACTGCGCCACCGCCTTGAGTTTTCTCTTGCCTTCGCAGGACATAATTTAGCCATGCTGAAACAGCTTCCCTTTTGGGGTTGGCCCCCGGCTCTTCGATTGAGTCTGCTCTTGACCCTGGCTCTACTCCTCGGCGGGTGCGCTCCCCAACCAGGCTATCTTCCCCACGACCTCACCACCATGCCCCAGCAACCCCTGTACTACCTGCAGCCTGAGAGTGCCTCTGCAGAGCTGTTATCGGCAACCGAACAGCAGGCGCTGACACAAAACTTTCTTGCGCGCCACTTCGCCCCCTGGAAGGCGCAGGGGCCGCTACCGGAAACACAGAGTCCGTTCTGGGCGGTGGAGTGGATCCAATCCAAACCTGTCTTCGGCCTGAATCTGCTTGCCCTCGAAACAGATGAGATCCAGAAGCTGGTGCAGCGAGCATCAGCGCAAGATTACCCCTCCTGCGTTCGGCATGGTATCACCCTCGCCCATGTGGATGTGCGGGCGCTACCCACCGCCGCTCCCATATTCAATGACCCGCGCAAAGTGGGGGAAGGTTTTCCGTTCGACTATCTGCAACACGGAGTCCTCCCCTGCGGTACTCCGGTTATCATCACCCACACGAGCCCGGACGGAAACTGGCTTTTCCTCGAAACCGAGTTACTGTATGGCTGGGTTCCGGCTGCAGAGATTGCGTGGACGGATGCCGCTTTTCAAGAGACCTTTTATACGCAAAGCTACGTAGTCGCACTGGAAGACGGTCACCCCGTGCGCTGCACTGAACGTACATTTCCCGCCACCCGCATCGGTGCCATCTTTCCCCTGCTCATGCGCACCAGCGAAACATACCGCGTCGCAATCCCCACGGTAGATGCGCAAGGCAACGCCGTTGCACAGAGCGCCGTTGTGAGCACAGAGGCCGCGCAGATGTTTCCCCTTCCGTTCACGCAAGAGCGGGTTGCCACCTTGAGTATGCGCTTCATGGGGCAACCCTATTCCTGGGGAGATCGATTCGACGGACGCGACTGCTCCGGCACCATGCGCGACCTTTTCGCTCCGTTCGGTATATGGCTCCCCCGCAATTCAAGTGCGCAGGCCACCAGGGGAACAATCATTGCGCTGAACAATCTCCCCCCCGCACAACGCCGCGCCCGGATCCGCGCTGCCGGAATCCCCTTCGCCACCCTGGTGCACCTGCCCGGCCACATCATGCTGTAACTGGGAGAATATCAGG
>CAYUJC010000050.1:0-19845 GCA_964444945.1 uncultured Desulfuromonas sp. | reverse complement strand
ATTCGCTATCTGCAGATGCAAATCGAAGCTGGCGCGCAGGCGATCCAGATCTTTGACACCTGGGGCGGACTGGTGGCCCCGCACGACTTTGAGCGCTACGTGCTGCCGTATGCCAAAAGGCTGATTGCAAGCCTTAAAGGGCGTGGAGTGCCGATCCTGTATTTTGTGAAGAACTCCGGCACTATGCTCGAGCTGGTCAAAGAAGCGGGCAGTGATGTGATCGGGCTCGACTGGCATGTGAATCTGGGCAAGGCGCGCGATCTGCTCGGTGAAGATGTGGCGGTGCAGGGAAATCTGGATCCCACGGTGCTGTATGCGCCGCAACCCTTCATCGAAAAAGAGGTGCAGCGTATTTTGGATGAGAACGCTGGGCGCCCTGGATTTATCTTTAACCTCGGGCATGGGATTCTCCCCACGGTGCCGCCGGAAAATGCCATCTTTATGGTGGAGGCGGTGCATCGCTTGAGCCGCACATAAACTCTACTCCAATAGGCACTCAATTAGAGCGGGGGATGACAGCAATGTCATCCCCCGTAGTTTTTGCCATTTGTTCTGTGCCCTAATTTTATAATCATACCGCCTGCCGCGGCAGAGATATGGTAAATGTGCTTCCATGCCCAAGTTGACTTTCAATGTGGATGTCGCCACCATGCGCACGTATCAGGGTGCGGGCCAGGCTGAGACCTAATCCGCATCCAAGAGTTGAACGGCTTTGATCCAAACGACAGAAGCGATTAAAGATATGTTCGGTTTCTTCCGCGGGGATTCCCGGTCCGGTATCTGCAACAGAAATCAGTATGTGTGTTTCGTTGGCTTGAGCATAAATTTTCACTTCTCCCCCGCTGGGGGTATATTTGATTGCATTATCTACCAGGTTCGCCACCGCCCGTTGTAATCTGGAGCGGTCGCCACGCACTTCCAGAGGGTCGGCGGCTACCATGATCTGAATGTCCAACCCCTTGTCTTCGGCAACGGTATAAAACAATTGACCGACATCCCGGGTTATTTCAGCCATATTAACAGAGGTTTTCGGCATGGTTCTTATTCCGGCATCTGTTTCGGCGATTTCCAACATGGTATTCACCATCCCAGTCAACTTATCGCACTCTTCGATCACTGAGCCGGCCATCTCCTGGTATTCTGCAATATTTTGTTTTCCAGTGAGAGTTGTTTCAACCAGGCCGCGAATTCTTGTCAACGGGCTGCGCAGGTCGTGAGCGATATTGTTGGTTACATCCTGGAGCTCGTGGATCAGCACCTGAATCTTTTCCTGCATCTGGTTAAATGTGCGGGCCAGATTTTCAATTTCTTCCCCATCATTGCCCAGGACAACCCGATGGGAAAAATCTCCCTGACTGACGCGGTTGGCAATATGGCGGATTCTTTCCACCCCTCGCATGGCGCGCTTTGAAATTAAAAAACTGGATAGAGCACCCATGATAACCAGGGCAACGAACACCGTCGCAAATCCTTGTCGAAAACCTACAAGCAGGCTGGTGTCCTCTTTAAGTAGAAAACCGATCTGCAGGAGGTATCCACCTCCAATGTCTTGAGTGAGAATGCGGGTTTTATGCCGCATCCCTTCCAGAAGCAATGTGGTGAAATCTCTTCTGTCTTCTGTTTTCGGTTCTTGTGGTTTTATCTTCAGTTCCGGCCAGGCGCTAAGGTTTGAAGTAGCAAGAACCTCGCGTTCCGGGGAAAAAAGGCGGATGAATACGCGATTAATTCCCTCAGCTTCAGCTTCAAGTCTGATTTCTCTGATCGCTTCGGGCATCCCCCCGGTCTGGAGGGTTTTGGCAATTTCAAACGCATCAATGGTTATGTTGGCGTCAGTTTTTTCCAGCAGGATGCTTTTCAGATTGATATAGGAGAGGGTGAACGCCGCCAGCGTCAGCAGGGCAAAAAGGAAAGAGAGTTGCAGGGTTAACCTGGCACTCAGGGTCCGGATCATGTCAGCTCCTGCTTTCGAGAATGTAACCAGCGCCACGCACGGTATGAATGAGTTGGTGCTTGAAAGAACGGTCAATTTTGTCGCGCAGACGACAGATCCTGGATTCGACTACGTTGGTTTCGGGGTCGAAATTGTAATCCCACACATGCTCCATAATCATGGTCTTGGTAACGACCCGTCCCGCATTGCGCATCAGGTACTCGAGCAGAGCGAACTCTTTATGTTGGAGGTTTATTTCCATCTCAGCGCGATAAACTTTATGTTTAACCACATCCAGGGAGAGGTCGTCGACATTCAGGGTAGTTGGTTCATCAATCTGGTTTATGCGGCGCAAAATGGTCTGGGTTCGGGCCAGCAACTCCGCAAAGGCAAAAGGTTTGACCAGATAGTCGTCGCTTCCCGATTGAAGGCCCAAAATTCTATCGTCCACTGTTTTTCTGGCACTCAGGATAATAATGGGGAGCTTGATGCGGCGCTCCCGAATTTTTTCGATAACCGTCAAACCATCCATTCGCGGCAACATGATGTCAATCACTGCGATGTCGTAGGTGAAGCTCGTGGCCATGAATAGCCCTTCTTCACCGTTGGTGGCTCGATCTACCACATGCCCTGCCTGGTTGTATCCTTTGGTAACGAAACCGGCGGTTCGATCATCGTCCTCAATTAACAGAATTCGCATTTAGCACATATCCTCTCAGTGGTTCGTGAGGTTTCTTGGTGTTTATTCAGCGGGCCTATTCATTTTAACGCTTTTTTCCTTTAGAAGGTAGTACCCGCTGAATTCTCCTACTTTTTCGACCTGCTCTATAATTCCTTCGGGTAAACGTTGCATGTGGCTTACCTTGATGGCGAAGTAATCTTGCGCGGGGGTTCGGAAATATGCCTCCAGATCTGCTCCATGCTCGATGAGGCGGGCCTTGCCGCGCGCATAAAAGTCAGCGGAATGAGGGCGCTTGAAGATGTAAACCAAGCGCCCGGCGGCTTCGCCCCGACTGTTCTGGTAGGCTGTTACAAGGCCTTTCTGACATTTTCTGGATGGAACGATCCGGGAGGCTACCAGAACCCACGCCAGCGCAAAAATTAAAGAGGTCACCGTGGCTACTGTGAGTAGCCGGCGGGGGCCGAATCCTGAAGCTTTGGCCGGCTCTGCAATTGGTTTTTTCTCAGGCAGCAGGAGTTCGGGGATAAGAAGGGCAAGAGCGGGAATCCCCGGCAGAACGTAGGTCCACAGAATGTTGCCCGCTGGGGTAAAGAAAACCATGGGGGTGAGCGCCCAGAGCGCGAGATAGGTTTCCCAGCTGTCACGGTGTTTCAGGATAAGGTTTGCTCTGTGGCGGACCTCCTTTCTGAAGAGGGCATAGAGCAGCAGCAGAGACCACGGTAGTGCTGAAACCAGCCAGTATATCCAGATAGTGCCCAATGGACGGGAATGGGCAGTGCCATAGAGATCTCCCTCCCAGCCTGAGACCAGAAAGCGCTTCCAGTGTTCCCCGACAAGAAAATAGTTGAGAAAGCCCGGAGTCTTTACCTCGGCCATATAGTACCATGGCAGAGTGAGCGTCATACACAGAACCAGCCCTGTCAGCCAGGGGATGCGGTGCCAGGATGTTCTCCATTCTCTGTGCCATATTATCCATCCACCGATGGGCAGCGCGGTCAGAACCACGGCTATCGGTCCTTTGGCAAGCAGACCGATTGCGAGCCCTGCAAACAGCAGGTAGCCCCAGATAAGCCCTTTGATACTCTCAGTGGTTATGGCACGCCAGAAGGAGATCATGGAGAGCGTTGTCCCCAAAAGCAGGGCTGTATCAGTCATCACCGCCCCGCTGCACACAAAAATGATTGCGGTTGTTGCGCAGATTACCGTTGCCAGCAGGGCAAATTCACGCCCGCGTTGATATGCCGCGAAGCTGAACACCATGGCCAGAACAGCTAGGGTGAGCAGCAATGAAGGGAGGCGGATAGCGAATTCATTTACGCCTAAAATTCTTATGGAGGCAGCTGAAAGCCAGGTCGATAAAGGGGGTTTGCCCCAGAAGGGAACTCCCGCATGAATCTGCGGGGTGATCCAATCGCCTGACTCCGCCATCAGGCGCGCGATTTCGGCGTAACGCGCCTCGGTTGTATCTGCCAGAGGATAGCTCCCGAGGGAAAATAGACGCACCATGACCACGAGGAGCAGCACTCCCCAAAGCAGTCTGCGCTGGTTCAACGTCAAGGTTACTTTCATCCTTGAGCTCTGCAGGAAAGATCCTGCGCATAGCTCTCTGCCACCTGCGCTTGCCCCTGTAACGAACGATGATACCGGTTTACCAGGTACAGAGGGCGTTGCTTTGTTTCAATGAATATACGCCCCAGGTATTCGCCAACCACACCGATAGCCAGAAGCTGCAACCCCCCTATAAACAGAATAACAACCATAAGGCTCGGGTACCCCGGCACCGGATTGCCGATCAGAATAGTCCTGATGAAAACAAAGAGGGCATAAACGCTGGCTGCCAGAGAGGTTGCAACGCCGAGGTAACTCGCTATTTTCAGTGGAGCTATGGTAAAAGAGGTAAATCCTTCAATTGCAAGATTCCACAGGCTCCAGTAGTTCCACTTGGTTTCGCCTGCATAGCGGGCATCCCGATGATAGCAAATCTCCGTTGCGGGATAGCCTATCCATGCAAACAGCCCCTTCATGAAGCGCGTGCGCTCGGGCATCTGTTTCAGGGCATCAACTGCGCGGCGGCTCAGGAGACGGAAATCGCCGACATTCTCTGGGACTTTGACTTTACCGATGTGTCCCATCAGCTTGTAAAATCCGCGCGCGCTGACTTTTTTCAGGGCTGTTTCCCCCTCCCGGCTTAAACGGCGCATGTATACCACATCAAAGCCGTTGTGCCATTCATGGAGCATATCCGGAATCAGTTCCGGTGGATCCTGCAGATCAGCATCTATCACTATAATTGCGTCTCCATGCGCGTGATCCAAGCCGGCCGTTAGGGCAGCTTCCTTACCAAAATTTCGACTCAAATCAATAATTTCCACCCGTTCATCGTTTATGGCGATGCTTAACAATAGCTCCAGGGTGTTGTCGGTGCTACCGTCATTGACATAGAGAATTTGGGCATTGCTGCTTGCTGTATCGAGGGTGGCTGCGAGGCGTCGCTGGAATTCCGCTATCACCTCCTGTTCGTTGTATGCCGGAATGACAATTGAGATAAGGCTGTTTTTTGAAAAAAGGCTGGCGGACTTGTCGAACCATGGTTTTCCCATTTTAGCTTTTCCCATTTTAGCTCCTTTAGAATGTCCATGCCCGATTGAGGGTAAAGTTGAGAGAGAAAACTATCGCGGTAGCAAGCAGTTGCGCGCCCGGAACAGACCATTCCAGATATTCAACGGCAGTATTTAAAACCAGACCGTTGACTCCTGCACCTGCGGCTGCGAGGAGGAAAAATTTTGCCATTGATTCCACGTGGTTTTTCTGACATCGAAAAGTGAAAAAATAATTTAAAACGTAGACAATCACCGCACCTGTTAGCGCACCACAGGTGGAGGCGAGTACCACATTGGCGGCAAATCCACGGATCAGAAGCAACATAAGACCGTAATGGGCCGTGGTCCCCACAACGCTGGCGAGCAGGTATTTTGCCAGATCAGAGAACACGCCGCCTGCGGAGCGGGGAGCTGCTTTTGCGCTGAGTTGGGATTTCATGGCACCTGCCCCGAAAGATGTTCGGATGCGCTTTTATGCGCATCATTTTAAACACATGTAATTTATGGATACCGCAGAAGTGTAGAGTAGATACATTGTCGAAACCTGACGGGAAGATTATCTTTTGGCAATCTTTGCGGGAATGTAACGGTTTAGTGTCTGTCATCCGGGCCGCAATATGCGTGGGGACAGGGATCTCTGGCATAGATGGCCCAATAATCCCGTGGGCGGGTCTGGTTATGTACGCATCCTTTGCACAGGTAGGCAAAGATCTGATTTTAAGGTATTCTCGGGACGAATTGGCACCAGCAAATATCTGTGCTGATGTATCCCTTTTAGCCGACCAGGAGGATGATTTGAGTGTCGCAAAAAAAGCTTTAGTACTGCTCAACATGGGGGGGCCGGACTCCATCGATGCGGTGGAGCCATTTCTATATAATCTGTTTGCGGATCGAGACTTGATTCAACTGCCCCTCGGGGCGGTGCTGCAAAAGCCCTTTGCCCGCGTCATTTCACATTTTCGAACGAAAACGGTACGGGAGAACTATCGGCGCATCGGCGGTAAATCTCCTCTACTGCACTGGACGGCGCTGCAGGCGGAAAAGAGCGCAGCGCTGCTGGGGGAACACTGGCACCCCTACGTGGCGATGCGCTACTGGAAGCCGCGTGCGGATGAGACCCTGCTGCGGATGCGGCAGGACGGGATTGAGCAAGCGGTGGTGCTCTCCATGTATCCGCACTATACCAGCGCCACCACCGGCAGCAGTGTAAAGGATTTCAAGCAGGCGCAGGCGCAGGTTTTCCCGGAGTTGCACTGCACCTATATCGAGAGCTGGCACGACTGGCCGCCGTATCTGGATGCGCTGGCGCAGTGTGTAACAGAAGGGTTGGAGCAGGTGCCGGAAGCTGTTGCTCCGCCGCTGGTGCTGTTCTCCGCCCATGCCCTGCCGCAGAAATTCATCGAGCGCGGTGATCCCTATCAGCGTCAGGTGGAACAGACCGTGGCGGGGGTGATGGAGCGCATTGGCGCGCTGGAATTTGAGATAGGATATCAGAGCCGCAGCGGCCCGGTTAAATGGATGGAGCCGGACACACGCGATCTCATTGCCAGAGCGGGCAGAAACAAGAAGCCGCTGCTGGTGGTGCCGGTGGCCTTTGTTTCCGACCATATTGAGACCCTGGAAGAGGTGGACGTGGAATTTCGCGAACATGCCCAACAATATGGAGTGCCGTGGTTCGAGCGGGTTCCAGCCCTGAATGCCAGAGATTCTTTTATCCACGCAGTGGCACAGCTCGTGCGCGCGCGGGGCGGATTTTAAGAATTGGATCAGTCCCAGGTTGAATGTCAGATGGAGGTCATGTTGTAAGTTCTTTAATTGGCTAAATTGAACGATTCAGGGCCTTGGTTTTCTAGCTCTGTTCACATAGTGCGGGTTAAAAAACGCATTGCGCCCGCATGCAACGCGGAAATGTTTAATGGGAACAAGCTCTACAGTTTGTTCCCATTTATTATTGTGGTCATGTCTTTGATTTTTACATTAGCTATTATTCTAAATAATTTGACAACAACCAGCGGCATGATATGTTTTCTAAT
Source organism: uncultured Desulfuromonas sp. (assembly GCA_964444945.1). GTDB lineage: Bacteria > Desulfobacterota > Desulfuromonadia > Desulfuromonadales > Desulfuromonadaceae > JAIVHC01. Next base: position 12,600 of record CAYUJC010000050.1, on the reverse strand, counting down.
GTCTCGCCCTTTTCGGTAGCGTTAAGACGGGTGACCAGACTCCAGAAAGGAGGGATTGCGGATGTTGGTTGCGTGGTCTTATCGTTTTCTAAAAGGGTAATTTTAATCACCTGATTTAAGGGGAGGAAACAATGAAGATCAGTCATGCCTGTAGGTTGCTGTTCTTTTCTACGCTTTTTGTGTTGTTTGCGCTGCCAGCAGCCGCACAACTCACAGCGCTGGAAAATCTCGGCAAAGCACTCTATTTCGATAAATCTCTGTCAAGTCCTTCAAACATGTCCTGTGCTTCCTGCCATGACGAGCGTGTAGGATTTACGGGGGCTAAGCCGAACATCAATAGAACCGGAGCGGTTTATCCCGGGGCGGAGCGGCAACGTTTCGGCAACAGGCGCCCCCCTACCGCAGCGTATGCTGGGGAAAGTCCCATTTTCCAGTATGACCCTGCGGAAGGATTGTTCGTAGGCGGCATGTTCTGGGATGGGCGCGCGACAGGCTGGGTTACGGGAGATCCTCTTGCCGATCAGGCGATGGGGCCATTTCTTAACCCGGTAGAACATAATCTGCCCAGCGAATACTCGGCTTGTGCAATCGTCGCCCGCTCCAATTATGTCGGCCTGTATGAAGAAATCTACGGACCCCTCGATTGTAACAGCTACGACGGCGAGCACATGACGGCCTATATCGATTTTGCCAACGCGATTGCGGCGTTTGAGCGCTCGCAGGAAATCAGTGCGTTTGATTCTAAGTTTGACAGTGTTATGGCAGGTGAGGCCGAGTTCACTGCCCAGGAGGAGCATGGATGGGAATTATTTAACGGTAAAGCGCAGTGCTCTGCTTGCCATCCAGCCCCGTTGTTCACCGACTTTACCTATGATAACCTGGGAGTGCCGGAAAATCCGGATAATCCGTTCTATGAGATGGATACGGTTTATGTTGATGGAGAACCTATCAATCCCGCAGGCGGAGCGTGGATCGATCCGGGTCTTGCGGGCTTTTTAGAGAGTCTGCCGCCCGAGTGGTTTGCCGAGCAGGGACTTGATAAGGCAACTGTCACTAAAGGGAACTATGGCAAGCACAAGGTTCCCACGCTACGCAACGCAGACAAGCGCCCTGGCCCGGGTTTCGCCAAGGCGTATATGCATAATGGCACCTTTAAAAGCCTCGAAGAGGTGGTCGCTTTTTACAATGACCGTGATGAGTTGATTGCCATGGGTCTGCTTGTTCCAGAAGTGATGGATAACATGAATCAAGATGAATTGGGCGCTCTTGGACTTTCATTCGAAGAGGAGGCGGCGCTGGTCGCTTTTATGAAAACCCTGTCCGACGGTTACCTCCCTGCTAAAGGCTCCGGTCGCGGGCGCTAGTCGCGGACACCGCAGGGTAAGATTCTGCATTGGAAGCTGAAGTTGTATTGCCCCAACAACGCCGTCCTACCAGGACGGCGTTGTTGGTATAAAGTGAAAATTTGAACAAAGTCACAGGCCCAGTTTGTGCAGTTTCTCTATCGCCTCTTTTTGCGCGGCGGAGAGTTTCTTCGGTACCTCGATGCGGATGGTTACATACAGATCACCCGCGGGTGCGCCGGCGTGGGCCGGAACCCCGAATCCCTTCAGGCGGATCTTGCTGCCGCTGGCAGTTCCGGCGGGAATTTTGATACGTTTGGTTTCCTTCAGAGTTTTGACGCTGGCGGTTCCCCCCAGACAGGCTCTGCTGAAGGGGACGGTGATGGTCTGATGCAGGTGGTTCCCCTCGCGGGTAAAGCGCGGGTCTGCTTCAACCTGCATTTCGAGCATCAAATCTCCGGCTGTGCCCCCATGGGGCGCGAGGCCCCCTTTTCCGGCCACACGCAGCTTCTGCCCGTGCTCTACCCCGGCTGGAATCCGCACCTGAATATGCTCATCGCGTCCGTCATGGCGGAAGTGGACCGAACGCTCACCGCCGAGGACGGCCTGCTGAAACGGGATTGAGAGCTTCATCACATAGGTCTGCCCCTTTACGCTGCGCGGTTGTCTGAATCCTGCGCTGCGTCCTCCCACATTGCCGAACAGCTGACTGAAAATATCTTCCCCGCCGCCAGCACCTCCTCCACCACCCATGCCGAACTCGCGGAAGATGTCATTGAAGTTGGTTCCGCGGAAGATATCCTCCTGACTGTACTGCTGGTGGAAGTCGCTGTCGCCGAACTGATCGTATTTACTCCGTTTCTCTGTATCGCTCAGGACAGCATACGCCGCTGAAATCTCTTTGAAGCGTTCTTCAGCTTTGGCATCGCCGGGGTTTTTGTCTGGATGATATTTAACTGCAAGTTTCCGGTATGCTTTTTTTATTTCCTGCTCCGAGGCATCTTTCGCCACCCCGAGGCTTGCATAGTAGTCTTTTGCCATTCTTGGCTCCTGTTTGTACTAAAATTGTGAAAATTCATCTTCTGCATGATACTATATGGCCGGTGACGGGAAGCGTCAAGGTTGATGGAAAATCAAATAGTTGATAACTGCGCGCTCCGCTCTCGATTTGCAGGCGAGCACGCATGGCTGGCAAAGAAAAACAACATATATGCTGAGCATACAACGAGAGGTTCTATGAAAAAAGTGGTAATTGCCGGGGCAGGGCTCTCCGGTCTGAGCACAGCTTATGCCCTCGAGCAGTTGGCGGCGCAAGAGAAACTGGAGCTTGAGGTGACCGTCGTCGAGAAAGAGCTGCGCTGTGGGGGGAAGATCTGGAGCATCCGCGATCACGGCTATCTGTGCGAGTGGGGGCCGAACGGTTTTTTAGACAACAAGCCTGCAACCCTTGAGCTTTGCGGCCAACTCGGCTTGAATGACGTCTTGCAGCGCTCCAACGATAACGCCAGAAAACGTTTTGTATATGCGGATAAACAACTGCATCAGCTGCCGGAAAACGCGCTGATGTTTTTGCGCTCTGAGTTGCTGAGCTGGTTTGGCAAGATGCGTCTGGTGGGTGAAATCATGGTGCCGAAGAAAAAAGACGCGCAAGATGAAACCCTGGCCGATTTTGGGCGTCGGCGTCTGGGAGCTGAAGCGCTCAACAAGCTTATTGCACCCATGGCTGGCGGTATTTTTGCCGGTGATCCCGAGACCATGAGTGTCAAGAGTTGCTTCCCCCGTATCGCTGAGCTCGAACAGCAGTACGGTGGCTTGCTCCGCGCGCTGCTCAAACTGGCACGCAAGAAACGCCAGGAAAAAAAAGCGGGACAGCAGGTGGCTAGCGCTGCGGGGCCTGGTGGGGTGCTCACTTCGTTTGATGATGGCATTCAGGTTCTGGTCGACCGGTTGCGCGAGCAGATCGGGGCGCGCAGCATAACTGGAACCGAAGTAAGGGCGATTCACAAGGTGGATGGAGCCGATGATGGTAGTGATGCTGGCGCCCAGTATCGGGTTGAGCTCGATGATGGCTCCAGCCTGGATGCTGATGTGGTGGTGAGTGCGGTGCCGGCCTATGCTGCGGCGACTATCTTTGCCGGGCTGGAGCCGACCGCGGCGCGCCTGCTGGCGGAAATTCCATATGCCTCCATGAACGTGGTGTGCTTCGGGTATTCCGCAGCTGATCTGGACTGCGAGCTGGACGGGTTCGGGTATCTGATTCCGCGCCAGGAGCATTGTTCGGTGCTGGGCACTCTGTGGGATTCAAGCATCTTCACCTGCCGGGCCGATGAGGGGAAGGTGCTGTTGCGCTCCATGATGGGTGGGGCCACTAACCCCGCCGCGATAGATCTCACCGATGACCAGGTGCAGATTCTGGTTCAGGCCGATCTGAAGCGGATCATGGGGATAACCTCTCCGCCGGAGTTTGTCCGCATCTTTCGGCATGAACGCGCGATTCCCCAATATGTGGTAGGGCATGCACAGCGCCTGACCGAGATCAAGGATGCTCTGGCGCACCACCCCGGAGTGATCCTCACCGGCAACGCCTACGCTGGGATCGGTCTCAACGATTGTGTGGCTAATGGGCAGAAGGCGGCGCGGCAGGCATTAGATGTTATAAGAGGATAGTAAGTTCGTCTGTTTGAATTTTTGAAAAGGCCGACAGCTTCTAGAGCAAAGCTCCCGCATCCTGCGCGCCGCAGGGCGGGAGCTTTGCTGTTCTCTCCTTTTTAAGCCCCGGTTAAAACCGCCCATAATCATCATCCAGACTGATGTGTGGAGCCTTGCTCTGCGCGGTACCCCAGCCGTCGGTGGCGTTTTCTTCCTCTTCAGCGGGGAATGGGTGCGTATCTTCACCTAAGGTCGCCGGCTCGAAGGGGTGTGAACCGCTGTTATTTAACACAAAGCGGCTTAGCATCTGTTGAAGATTGCTGGCCTGACTGCTGAGCTGCGTAGCGGCGGCGGCCGTTTGTTCTACGTTGGCGGTGTTCTGCTGGGTCACATCATCTATCTGCGCAACGCCGATACTGATCTGATTGATCGCTTCCGCCTGTTCGTTGCTGGCGCTGGAGATCTCTGCCACCAGGGTTGAGGTCTTGGTTACGCCGGTGACTATCTTTTCAAGAGAAGCGCGGGTCTTGCTGGCAATGGCAGCGCCGTTGTCGGCCTTACCCACGGCGCCCTGGATGAGATCGGCAGTTTCCTGCGCAGCCCTGGCACTGCGCGCCGCCAGATTCCGCACCTCTTCAGCCACTACCGCGAACCCTTTGCCATGTTGTCCGGCCCGCGCGGCCTCTACCGCTGCATTCAGGGCGAGTAAATTGGTCTGAAACGCTATTTCATCGATGGTTTTTATGATATTGGAAATATCCCGACTGGCTTTGGTTATATCCGCCATCGCTTCGTTGAGCTGTTGCATATGCCCACTGCCAGTTATAGCGTCGCTGCGTACCAGCTCGGTCAGGGAGTTTGCCTCCCTTGATAGTTCAGCACTCCTCTTGGTCTGATCTGACACCTCATGCAGGGAACTGTTGATTTGCTCCAGGGAGCTGGCCTGCTCCGTCGCTCCTTGAGACAGGGCCTGGCTCGAATCGGCCACTTGGCTCGCTCCCTGGCGTATCTGGGTTCCGGCAACCTGGATTTCAAGCATGATGCTGTTCAGGTCTTCCCCAAGTTTCTGCAGGGCGGTGCGCAATTGATCCTTCTGGTCGCGCGGGTTGACACTGAAGGTCAGGTCCCCCTGGGCGAGTTGATTCAACGGTTCCACCACATCTTTTTCCAGGCTGTCGGCAAATGCGTCCATGGTGGCGGCAAGGGTGCCGATTTCATCGCTGCGCTCAAGATTGAGGCGTTGCTCCAGATGGCCATGCGCCAGGGCGTTTATCATGGTTACCGTTTTGCCTAAGGGGGCGGCAATACTTCGCGAGATGGTGATTGCGAATAAAATACCGCAGAAAACCGCAGCCAGAGTTATCCCCAGCAGCATTGCCTGCGAAAACTTTATGCTGGCGATATTGCTCGCTTCGATTGTTTCCATGGCGCTGGCGCATGCAGCGTTGGCCCCGTGGGCTTTAGCCTCCATGATTGTGCTCAGCTGCGTCTGCTCTGCCATCAAGCGCGCGTGTTGTTCAAAGTTTTCGCTGTATCTATCTATCTCCTTCAGTGCCAGCTCCGCGGTTTCAAGCAGGTCTGAATCCTGAAGTTCAGCGCGCAGATTACCCAGCATGGAACGCATTAGCTCTATGCTCTGGCGTCCGCGCTCTAGAAACAGGGCATCGTTGGAGATTATATGCTCTTTTTCGAATTTGCGCGCGTTCAAGAATAGCAGGTTAATGGTTTGGGCTTGCTCAACCCGCTCCATAATGGTTGCCAGGGCCTCTTCGTAACTGAAATTATCCGCGAACAGGTCACGCTCTTCGATGGTGTCACTGAGCTGGACATTGAGATTGTCCTGCAGCAATTTTACCTGCCCGAAAGCACCATTTGACGCAGTTTTCATCTCTTCCATCGCCGCAGCGCGGGCCTGACTTTTGTGCGCATAGGCATCAAATGCAGCCAGATATTCGCTGCCGTAGAGCTTGATCTGCTCGCTTGCGGTTCTGGCAGCTTGTTGTTTTAACTGGCTGGTGAGTTGCGTGGTGCGGGTTGCCAGGTGCTCCATGCTGGTGCGGACCACAGCTGCGTATTCTTCATTCGCGGTAAAGGCGAAGGTTTTTTCAGCTATCCGGGCCTGGCTGAAGAGGGCATCGATGGCAGTGACCGTCTGCAGGTTCGCAGAGCTGTGCGCACTTTTATCCATGGCAATTTTGCCGACTGCACTCACTCCGACAATGAGTAAGAGTAGACAAATGAAAGACAGGAAGAGTTTGGTGCGGATACGCAAAGATTTCAGCATGATTGTCCTTTTCAGGTTAGTTCAGCGATTCGAGCTGTGAATGCAAGCGGGCACCACCAGACAGGCAGGCCGGCCGGCGTGCGGTAAACCCCGGGTAACGGCGAGGTTTGTGGTTGACCCCCCGCAGCGCATGGGATATTTTCCAGCTGCCGCGAAATGTATACTTGGTGGAATAGAACATGTAATATTCAGTACGCGGAGTGTGTGCCAGTTTTATCGGCAATAATAGCAGAAAAAATCAGGGTATAAAATGTCTTTAAGTACACAAAAGAGTCAGCAGAAAAATACTTTTCGGAGCGAAGTTGAGCGCCGCCGCACTTTCGGGATTATCAGCCATCCGGACGCAGGTAAAACTACTTTGACGGAAAAACTGTTGTTATATGGTGGTGCTATTCAGATGGCGGGTGCCATCAAAGCGCGGAAGGCGTCGCGCCATGCCACCAGCGACTGGATGGCAATGGAACAGGAACGTGGCATCTCGGTTACATCGTCGGTGATGAAGTTCAATTACCGCGACTACGAAATTAATTTGCTCGACACCCCGGGACATCACGATTTCTCTGAAGATACGTACCGGGTTCTCACCGCGGTTGACAGCGCTCTGATGGTTATCGACAGCGGCAGGGGGGTTGAAACCCAGACGCGCAAGCTCATGGAGGTGTGTCGGATGCGGAATACCCCCATCATCACCTTTATCAACAAGCTTGACCGTGAGGGACTTCCGCCCCTGGATTTGTTGGCGGATATCGAGGAGACCCTGCAGATTGAATGCGCCCCTTTGAGCTGGCCCATCGGGATGGGAAAACGTTTTAAGGGCACCTATAATCTGTACAAAAAATCTCTGCACCTGTTCTCCGGGCATGCCAAGGACCGCATGAGTGCGGGGATCACCATCGACGATCTTAACGACCCGCGCTTGGATGAAATGTTGGGGGCGCAGGCAGAGGAACTACGTGAGGATATCGAACTGCTCGAAGGCGCGGCGACCCCGTTTAACCTGGATGACTATCTTAATGGGAGTCAGACGCCGGTGTTTTTCGGCAGTGCGGTTAATAATTTCGGGGTGCAGGAGATGCTCGACGCTTTTGTCGAACTTGCTCCGCCTCCAGTTCCACGCGCGACCACAACCCGCATGGTTGACCCACTTGAAGCCGAATTCAGTGGGTTTGTGTTTAAAATTCAAGCCAATATGGATCCCGCGCACCATGACCGCATTGCTTTTCTACGCATCTGTTCGGGAAAGTTCGAGCGCGGCATGAAAATCCGCCATCACCGCATCGGCAAAGATATTGTTGTCGCCAACGCTACCATCTTTATGGCGCAGGATCGTAGCCATGTTGAAGAGGCCTTTGCCGGGGACATCATCGGGATTCACAACCATGGCACCATTAAAATTGGTGACACCTTCACCCTGCGGGAGCCGTTGAAGTTTATTGGTATTCCCAGTTTTGCGCCGGAACATTTTCGCCGCGTGCGGCTGAAAAATCCTCTGAAGACCAAACAACTGGATAAGGGGCTTATTCAACTCGCGGAAGAGGGGGCGGTGCAGCTGTTTAAGCCGCTACGCGGCAGTGAATATATTCTGGGGGCGGTTGGGGTGTTGCAGTTCGATGTAATTATGGAACGCCTGCGCACCGAATATAAGGTTGATGCGGTGTATGAACCTGTCGAATACGCGACCGCGCGCTGGGTAAATTGCACTGACAAACACAAACTCGCCGAGTTTAAACAGAAGAACCAAGCCAATATAGCCCTCGACGCGGAAGGAAATCTGACGTTTCTGGCATCGAGTGAGTGGCGTCTGCAGCATACCATAGAGCAGTGGCCGGAGATTGGGTTCAGCAAAACACGTGAACACAATTGAGCTGGACACGCGCTGAAGCGGTAGTGTCCGGGTAAGAAGTTGTAGCAGCAGCAAGGTTTAAACTGTGCGTGGCCGCGCGCATCAGGTGCGCGGCAATTCGACAAAAAAGGTGCTCCCTTTGTGCTCCTTGCTCTCGACCCACACCTTGCCCTTATGGGCCTCCACAATCTCCTTGACCAGTGCCAGCCCCAGCCCCAGCCCACCGGCTATGCGCCGATCTCCGTCGTTGACACGGTAGAAGCGCTTGAAGATTTTGGTCTGGCTCTGGGGCGGAATCCCGAACCCTTCATCCTGAATCCAGACAAAGATGCTCCTTGGCGTACTCCGCGCCCCGATGGTGATGGTTCCCCCCTTGGGGGAGTATTTGACGGCGTTGGAGATGAGGTTGGAGAATACCCGCAGCATCCGTTCGGCATCTACCTTTATGCTGGGAAGATGCTCGGGAACCTGCATAACAAGCGAATGTTTGTGCAGGGTCATTGCGTACAAATCTGCACATTCGCGCAGGAGTTCGGCGATATCGGACTCGACAAAGTTGTATTCCTGCATGGATGTCTGCAGGCGTTGCAGATCCAGGAAGTCGTTCATCAATTCACTCATCCGGTTCATTTCACGCTCAATAATCTGCAGATACTCCCGGCGTTGCTCCGGCGTAACTTCATTGGTCTGCATAAACTCTACAAAACCCATTATGGCGGTGATCGGGGTGCGTATTTCGTGGCTTACCGCAGCGAGCATCTCGCTTTTTGTCTTTTCTCCGCGGATCTCATCGGTAATGTCGCGCACCAGATGCACCGCCCCAATTATTTGCTGATTTATCACAACGGGGGTCAGGGTAATGCTGAATGTTGCATCCGCCTCGGCTTCGAAGATCTGTTTTATGCTGGTGTTTTGTGCCTGCATTTTTTTAAACAGCTCTGCGCGCTCCCCGTGCCGGGGGATCAGAGTGCCACTGTATCTGGTGCCTGGGTATGCGCTGCTGAGCCTGCGGGCGGCGTTATTCTGTTTGATGATTTTCCCATCTGCATCCAGCACGAAGATGGCATCCTCTATGGAGGCAAAGGTGTTGGCCCATTGTTCTTCACTTAAGTGCAGGTTCGCTTCAATAAGGCGCCGCTCCTGCACCTCCTCTGCAAGACTGACATTGGCACGTTCCAGGCGTGCGGCCAAGGTAACTATTTTTCTGGTCAGCGGGCGCAGCGCCAGGTAACACAAAACCCCACCGCCAAAAGACAGCCCCAGCGTGATGAGTAGAATAGCAATATGCTCACGCAGCATGGTTCCGAAGGTCTGCGGCTTTTCTATATAGCTGCCGATATACCAGGTGCTGCCGGGGATCCGCGCATAGATAAACTCAGCCTCCCCCGCCTCGAAGGTGGGAGGCCAGCTTTGAATTTCTTCTGTCTCCTGACGTAGATCCAGGGTGCGGATGATTTGTTCCACCTGTGCGTGTCGCCCTGTGCGGCTATGCTCGGTGCTGCTGTAGGCTCCATCGGCCCAGATTATGGCGGGATAATCGCCCGGATGGAACAGCGCTGTTGCCGCTACCGAAGGGTCCTGCAGGATGTCGAGAAAGTGCACCGGGGAGAAAAACAGGATATCGTAGCCGACAGTTTTGGTCTCAATGTCGATGGGACTGACGGCGATAAGATGAAGCTTCCCCTCTTCAGAGATCAGGCCGGAGTACACTACCGAAACCGGCGCACCGTTGGCGGCAATTGTTTTACCGGGGTTGTAGGGCCAGTACCTGCTGGGGAAGGTTGACCCCACGCTTGCTATCACGTTGCCATCAAGGTCGAGGCGTACGATACCTTCTATCATTTCGGAGTGTTTCAGCGCCTGGGTGAGGATTTTTATGTTATCGTGCTGCAGCGTTGCTGCGCAGCTACGATTATCGCAGTAACCCTCCAGTTGGGTACAGCAGGTGTTGCAGCTGTGCATCTGGATGGCCTGCTCTGTCAGGTGCTGCAGGCAATTCCCCAGCGCAATTTGTTTGCTTTTAAGGTGTTGCCGGTTCTGTTCGGCGCTTGCCGCCATGAAGGTGCGCAGCAACACCCCAAAAGCGACAGCGGAGACAATCAGGCCGATACTGAGAATAGCGACTACAAACAGGGTGGTCACCCGCGTGCGGATCTGGGCGGCATTTAAAACCGTCATGGGGATAAAATCTCCGGATGGCTCAGGGAAGTCTTAGCAAAACTCAATGATGTTTAATGATATCACTTGACCCAATTGGTCACAATATCAGTAACGTGTGCAAAGCACAATAGGACTTAATAGATTAAGAAATCTTTTAACGCCAAAAAAGGAGAAGTTTACATGTTGCCAGAAATAGATTTTTTCTACCCGGAACAGGGACTGAGCACGGCGGCGCCAGAAGGGTTTTCGCCTGAAATGGTTCCACCCGTAGTGCTCCCACTGGATGAGCAGGGTTGGAAAGATGGTAGTGCTGCGCCGCCACAGATGCCGGCGCAGTTTGAACATCTGCGCGCAGCACATATATTTACCCCTGCGTCCAAGCAGGTGCTGTTTCTCCCCGGAGGGACGGACACCCCGGCGCTGGTTTTGACGGGACTGGGGGAACAGCCCGGCGCGGCAGAGTGGCGTCAGGCCGGAGCGTACGCGGGTGCCGAGATACTGCAGAAAAAATACCCCTGGGTTCAGTTCGATCTGGCGCTGCTCTCTACCGGCAACACCGTTCAACAGCTGGAGTGGCTGGTGGAGGGATATCTGCGCGCCCTCTATCGGTTTGATAAATACCAGAGTGCACCAGACAAAAAGCTTCCGCACCGCATAACCATTGTCATTTCCGGCGTTGCTGCGCGGGAGTTGGCCGCGGTCAAGCGGCGCATGGAGCGATGCCTGCTCATCACGCGGGGGGAAACCCTGGCGCGCGACCTTGTTAATGAACCTTCGAATGTAAAAACCCCGGAATTTCTGGCGCGCACCGCCTGGGAGCAGGGGGGTGCAGTGGGGATAAAAACCACCATCTACGGGCAGAAAGCTCTGGAACAGCTGGGTTTTGGAGCTATGCTCGCGGTTGCGCAGGGGAGTATATGCGAGCCGCGGCTGATCGTAATGGAGTATCAGGGTACAACCGCAAAAACAGCTCCCATTGCCCTGGTGGGCAAGGCCGTTACCTTTGATAGCGGGGGAATTTCGTTGAAGCCCTCCGAGGGGATGGAGCAGATGAAGATGGACATGGCCGGTGGCGCGGCAGTGCTGGCTACGCTGGTGACCGCGGCGCGCCTGCAGTTGGCGGTGAATCTGGTGGCGGTGATCCCCGCAGTGGAAAATATGCCTTCCGCCAGGGCGCAGCGTCCCGGAGATGTTATTCGCTCCCTGGGGGGGAAAACAGTGGAAGTGGTCAACACCGATGCGGAGGGACGCCTGATTCTGGCGGATGCCCTGACCTGGGCGGGGCGCAAGAACCCGCGTGCAGTTATCGATATAGCAACCCTGACTGGGGCGTGCATCGTCGCGTTAGGGCATCACACTGCGGCGGTGCTCGGCACGGATAGTGCGCTGGTGCAGGATTTGATTGGCGCAGGTGAACAATGCGGAGAACATCTGTGGCAATTGCCCCTGCGCGCGGAGTATGCCACACAGATTGAAAGCACAGTGGCGGACGTTAAAAATTCCGGTGGGCGCCCAGCCGGAACCATAACCGCAGCTGCTTTTCTACAGCACTTTGCCCCAGATTGCCCTTGGGCACATGTGGACATTGCCGGAACCGCATGGGCGGAAAAAGCCGCCCCGGGGCAGCCTGAAGGGGGAACGGGATTCGGGGTGCGCCTGCTCCTTGAATATCTGCGCCAGCTGGAGAGTAACGCCGGAGATTGAAGATTGAGGGTGTAACCTGCCGAGCGCACCCGCACTCAAGTGGTGGGTGCGCACGGCAGGTTTACAGGGTAAAGTCAGTGCCTGCGTTTGAACAGTTCGGTGCCGGGGTTTGAGACCCGGTCAAGAAACAGCACCCCGTCGAGATGATCAAGCTCATGCTGGATGGCGACCGCCTCGAACCCTTTACAGCGGACAACCCGATCTTGGCCGGCGCGATCATAAAACTGCACCACGATCTCTTTGGCCCGCTCCACATTACCGGTATAGTCAGGGATACTCATGCACCCTTCACGCATGGTTTTGCAACCGCTCGATTCGATGATTTCAGGGTTGAGCATCGCCATCAGGCCGTGATTGTGTTTTTGCCCCAGTTTGCTGCCCGACACATCCACCACGGCCACCCGCAGGGAAGCACCAATTTGTGGAGCGGCGATGCCGACCGAATGCCCGGCGGCATACATGGTATCGATAAGATCCTGCGCCAGCTGTTGCGCTTCCGGGCTGAGGGGATCAACCGGGGCACATTTCTGTTTAAGGATAGGGTCAGGGTAGACCAACACTTCGCGTACTGCCATGGGTTATTGCTCCATGGGTGTTACAGCGCGCACCGAGATATC
>CAYUJC010000049.1:0-19940 GCA_964444945.1 uncultured Desulfuromonas sp. | reverse complement strand
TTCGCAGATCAGTATCGGTCTTGAGCAGATTGATGCGGTTACACAGCAAAACACCGCTAATGCGGTGCAGTGCGCTGCAACCTCCGAGGAGCTCGCGGCGCAGGCGCACGAACTGCGCGAGATGCTGTCTCACTTCACGCTATCTCCCCAGTACAGCGCCGGACGTGGTAACAATGAAGGGCAGCAGGGCGCGTATGCCCCGCCCCCGGTAAAGTCCTCGGCTGAGCGTGGCCAGAAAAAAACGGTGCAGAAGCGCTTGCCCCAGGTAGAAGTGGATAGCTGGGGGGCGTCGAAAAGCGGTTCCACCGCTGCGGACTTTATCGCCTTGGATGATGATGAATTTGGGCGCTTTTAAGTACAGGCACGGCGGCTGAGAAATTTCAGACATTACAAGGGCACAAAAGGTTTACGGACTCACGGGCTCACCTGCCACATGTGGCAGGTGAGCCCGTGTGCTTTAACCCGCTAAACAGAACCCTGGCCTTTGTCGCTCTGGCGTTCGAGAAAGGCACGGATATGTTCCTCACTCAGCATCACGCCACTGAGAATTTCGGAGTCGCATTTTAGTGCGGGAATCATACGGATTCCGGCCCGGAAGGTTTCTACCGGGCGGGTAGCAATCTCAATAACATCCAGCTCCAGTTGGGGGTATTCCGGCATAAGTCGCTGCAGAATTTGCTCTACTTTCTTACAGCGGGGGCACAGGGCAGTGCGGTAAAAGTTGACTGTCATGGCGACTCTCCTTGCAAATATGGTTGCAGTGGTGAAGAAGATCTGGACGCGAAATTTTAAGATAGTGACTTACCCGTGCAAATATAGTTTAAATACCATGAGTCTCAATGGTGCCATATTAACCTGCAGATAACAGCTGCGAAAAGAAGGAAGGGCGGTATTCGATGCCAGAAGAGCGCATAATTGAACTGGAGAGCAGAATTGCTTTTCAGGAATATCAGCTCAGCGAACTGAGTAACCAGATAGCTGATCAGCAAAAGCAGATTCTGGAACTCAAGTCTCTGCTCAAAACTATTGCGGAGCGGATAACAACCAGTTCGGGCGGATCTTTCAGTTCTGACCCCGGTGTTGATGAACGTCCACCCCATTACTGAAATCTAAGCGATTCGAATTCGACCTGAATTAGCTTTCGCCTATTTTGCCTCATCCATGCTGCAATAGAACGGGTTTCAGCCGCGACATGGCTGCGGCAGGTGCAAAAATGCTACAAACGGGAGTAGCGGCGTTAAGTTAGGAGTGGATATGAAGATCAAGCAGATGGCGGGTAACGTATCAGACAAAGTAGCTACATGGCGCAAGCAAATAACCGCCAGTCGTAATGGCCTGGTGCGTGCCCTGTTGCTTGCGGGCACACTGTTCCAGCGGGAGCGCTGCGCCGAAAAGGCCGCCGCACTTACCTACAGCACTTTACTCGCGCTGGTGCCCCTGCTGGCGATAATGTTTGCCCTGCTCAAGGGGCTTGGGGTGCATAACACCTTAGAGCCGCTGCTGCTTAGATATCTGACCAGTGGTTCAGATGAGATTGTAGTCAGGGTACTGGCGTATATAAACAACACCAACGTCGGCAGTCTCGGCGCAGTGGGGCTTATAACATTACTCCTGACGATTCTGTTTTTGCTCAGCAATGTTGAAAACGCCTTTAATCGCCTGTGGCAGGTAAGCGAAAACCGCTCCTGGTTTCGGCGTTTCGCCGATTATTTTTCGGTCATCTCCTTTGGACCCCTTTTTTTACTTGCCGCAATCTCAATGAGCAGTTCTTTGCACAGCCAGACCCTGGTGCAGTGGATTCTGAAACAGCCATTGCTGGGAGAAGCGGTGCTTGTGCTGTTGGGGATCACCCCGTTTCTGGTGATATGGGCCGCTTTTATCCTCCTGTATATGTTTATGCCCAATACCAGGGTGCGTTTCAGTTCTGCTGCAGTCGGGGGCATTACGGCCGGAACCCTGTGGCTTATAACCCAATGGGGCTATGTCAGTTTTCAAATCGGAGTAGGTAAGTACAACGCTATTTACGGCACTATGGCGGCTCTGCCTGTATTTATGATCTGGCTGTATATCGGCTGGATGATCGCGCTGGCGGGGGGAGCCCTGAGCCGGACGTGGCAGGGGCGGGAGACTCTGTCGTTTGAACAACATAGCGGGCAAGAGACCAGTTGGCACCCCCTGCAGGTGCTGGCGCTTTTATCCTTGCTCTACCGCAGATTTCAGACAGGGGAAGAACCCTGGCAGGAAGCTGAGTTGTTGTCTGCCTCAGGCATGGCGCCACAGGTGTGTCTCCCTGTGCTGGACTTTCTGGAACGGAAGGGAGTTCTGGTGCGCTTTGAAGGGCAGGAGGGCGTTGTGCGCATCTTGCCGCAGTGCAGCGCCGCCAGTGTGAACCTTGATCAATTGCTGGCTCCGGAGTTGAACCTCTCCGGGGCTGACACCGCGGGGTTACAGGTGCTGTGGCGGCACTGGGAAGCTATGCAGAGCGAATATCTGCGCGAGCACAATCTTGAAACCATGCTGGAAGAAAGCATCCAGGCAGAAGATCAAGCCGCTACCTGACAGCCTGTTTTGCCGCAGCTGGTCATGCGCAGATACGTTGGTCGATCTGCTCCAGGGCGGTACGGGCGCTGCAGGCAATGGAGATGTGCGGCGGTTGAATGTTGGCTTCGCGCGGATTGATACGCACCACACTGGCACCATAGGTCTGCCCCAGACGCGTACTGAGATGACGGATGGTTGGCACTGCCGTGCCTGCCCCGAGTTCAAGCACGAGTAATTCCGGGCCAGCGTGCTGGCTGAGAAAACTGTGGAAGCGCTGTTCCTGAGCAGCGGTGCGGGCGTCGATCCAGGAGAAATCCCCAAACATCAGGATGTTGGGCCTGGCGCTGGCGCCACAGTGAGGGCACATCGGGGTAGGGCTGCACCGCATGGTTTGCGGGTCAATATGATATTCAGCGTTATTGGCCCAGATGCTTTCGCAACAGGGGCGCTGGCATTGCAGGTGGTGGATGGAGCCATGTACTTCGAGGATGTTTCCGGGGTTGAACCCCGCCTTCTGAAATTGACCATCAACATTCGAGGTTACAATAAAGACCGGCACGTTCAGTTGTTCTTCCCATTGGCGTAGGATTTGAAACCCCGTATGGGGAACTGTTGCGCGATACAGGTTGGTGCGATGCCCATAAAATCCCCAGCCAAACTCAGGATCGCGCTGAAAATGTACCGGATTGGCAGCCGCGTAAAAATTCAGCCCCAGGCGTTCATACATGGGATAGGCATTCCAGAAGCCGGAATCACCACGAAAATCGGGCAGGCCTGAATCAACCCCCATCCCTGCGCCACTGGTCACTATAAGTGCTTTTGCATGCCGCAGCTTTTCGGCCGCTGCCGCGAAAGTGCTGGCGCTGTCAATATGCTCTGGCATAAAACCCTCCTGCGCATCCTCTGTCTTGTTAGTGCTGTGGTTCATGCTGCGTTGGGATGCGAATGTGGTGTATTTTTCATACGCCAAATATAGCACAGTTTTGCTGTAGCCAACATCGGTCCGACTGCCCTGGTAACTCAGCGGCTGAGTAGAACATAGCTCGAACAGACGCAACCCGAACAAACGTAGCTAATAGACTTGTTGCCCCTGGTGCAAAATGCTATATTCTGCGCCGGTTTGCGCCAGGTTCTTAAACAGCAGCATTGGTTCAAAGGTACTTTCCCCCTGTTACAAGCTGCAATTCAGGAAAAACGGGATGCTAGCCAGTGTAAAAACCAGCTATACGTTTTTCGCGGCCGCAGCGCTTTCCATATGCCATAACGCGTAACAAAACGCTAAACATCTGATATCAGGCAGGATAATATTATGAACAGCATGACCGGGTACGGTAAGGGCAGTAATGTCACTGATGCGGTACACTATATAGCGGAGATCAAGACGGTTAACCATCGCCATATCGATGTGAGCGTTAAATTACCGCGCGCCCTGATGTTTCTGGAGAATGAAGTTAAAAACTGGGTCAGCAGTTATCTCCACCGCGGCAAGATCGATGTCTATATAAGTCGCGAGGGTGACAGCGCAGAGTTGATGCAGCCTCAGCTCAACGAGGCCGCCGCTGCGGCGTATATAAAAGTATACAAACAGCTGATAGAGCGTTTTCACCTTGCAGAAGATATTCCACTCTCTATGCTGGCGGCGCAAAAAGAGGTCGTGGTGTTGAGCGAACCACAGATCGATGAGTCCAATGTGCGCGAGCGTCTGAAAGAGGCGGTGACTGAGGCCCTGGCAGCGGTTACGCAGATGCGCAGCGCTGAAGGTCGCTCCATGTATAACGATATTGTCGCGCGGCTGCAGGTGCTGGAAGAATATCTGCACAACATCGAGCAGCGTACTCCCCAGGTGGTGGTGGAGTGGCAACAGAAACTGCAACGGCGTATTGAGACCCTGCTCCACGAGGTTGAGGTTGATCCTCAACGCCTTGCCCAGGAGGTTGCAGTGTTTGCCGATCGCTGTGATATCAGTGAAGAGGTGGTGCGCTTTAAAAGTCATATCGAACAGATGCATGGGTTGCTCACTCACACGGGGGCGGTGGGGCGGCAGATGGATTTTCTGCTCCAGGAGCTCAACCGGGAGGCAAATACCATGGGCTCAAAATCCAACGACGCAGAACTGACTCGCAACGTGGTGGCCCTGAAAGCTGAACTGGAAAAAATTCGCGAACAGGTACAGAACATTGAATAAGAGGCAAACCCCTCAAACTCAAGGTTTGAAAGCACGCGCGCCCGGGATGGCGCGCCCGGGGATTCTGTTTGTCCTCTCAGCCCCTTCCGGAGCGGGCAAGACCACCCTGGGGCGCTTGCTGCTGGAGCGCGAACCACAGCTGCGCCATTCTATCTCCTATACCACCAGGGCGATGCGCCCCGGAGAGAGGGATGGCATCGATTACCATTTCATCAGCCAGGAAACGTTTCGCGCCATGATCGACAATGGCGAATTTATCGAATGGGCCAGTGTGCATGAGAACTACTATGGCACCGCCCTGACGGATATAGAGCACTTGTGTGCCTGTGGCACCGATGTGCTGCTGGATATAGATGTGCAGGGGGCGCAGCAGTTACGCACGCGTGAACTGGATGCGGTGTTTATTTTTATCGCTCCGCCGAGCATGGATGTGTTATGCCGGCGCCTCCAACAACGCGATAGTGATACGCCCGAAACGATAAGAATCCGTTTGCAGAATGCGCATCAGGAGATGGCACAGGCTCCCGCATATGATTATATTGTAGTAAATGACAAACTCACAGTCGCCGCCGCAGCGCTCCATGCTATAGTAAGAGCTGAGCACAGCCGGACCCGGCGCATCATGCCGGTATTGGCCCAATTGGGTCTGGTGTGACAGGTTTTGCCGCAAAGAAAACCTTTCGCCGGAACAAAAATACCGCAAACAATACCCCCGACAACCCCAATAAAGAGAGACTTATGCTATGGCAAGAGTGACAGTAGAAGATTGTCTGGAGCAGATTTCCAACCGCTTTCTCCTCACTATGGTCGCCGCTAAACGCACCAAACAGCTGTATCGTGGTGCTGCGCCCATGATTGAAAATGTGGCTAAAAACAAGAAAGTTGTTCAGGCTCTACGTGAGATCGCCTCAGGTAAAGTTGAGTATGTCGTTCCCGTCAAGACCCTCCAGGACTGATCCAGTTTCAGTGTAATGGCCATAAAGTCACTTACAAGCCTCGGAGAATTCCAGGACGCGGTCCGTAAATATATGCCAGATCCGGATCTGGATCTGCTTGAACGCGCTTATACCTTCAGTAGCCGAGTGCACACGGGCGTCGAACGCTCCTGCGGAGACTCGACCTTCTCCCACTCCTGTGCGGTAGCCAGCACGGTGATCCGCCTGCAGTTGGACATCGTCACCGTCGCTGCAGCCCTGGTTCACGATGTATTTGAACGCAACCTTGCTACGGTGGATGAACTGCATGCCGAGCTAGGCGCGGAGGTGGTGCATCTGGTCGAGGGGCTTACCAAGATCAATTCCATCATTTACCAGCGCGGCCAGGAACGCGAGACGGAAAGCTTTCGCAAGATGCTGTTGGCGATAGCCCGGGATATCCGCATCGTGCTGTTAAAGCTTACCGACCGTTTGCATAATATGCAGACCCTTGGCTGTTTGCCCCCCAAAGATCGGCTCCGGATAGCGCGCGAGACCCTGGAGGTGTATGCGCCTCTGGCCAATCGCATGGGGATAAGCTGGCTGAAAAGCCAATTGGAAGATTTGTGTTTTAAACACCTGTATCCAGAGGAGTACAAAGAACTCCGGCGCAAAATCAGGCTGTTTAAAACGGACGCCAATGAGCAGTATATCCAAAGTGTAGTTGAGCATATTCAGGCCAAGCTTAAGAATAACGGGATCGATGGACAGGTGTCGGGACGCTCCAAACATCTGTATTCGGTCTACCGCAAGATAAAACGACAAAACGTAGATCTGGACCAGATCTATGACCTCATCGCATTCCGGATTATTGTGAATAGCGTGCGCGATTGCTATGCCTCTCTCGGGATAATTCATGCTGCCTGGAAGCCTGTGCCAGGGCGTTTTAAAGACTATATCGCCATGCCGAAGGCCAACATGTATCAATCCCTGCATACCTCGGTGATCGGGCCTTATGGGAAGCGGATGGAGGTGCAGATCCGCACTGAGGAGATGCATCGCATTGCCGAAGAGGGGATTGCAGCGCACTGGAAGTACAAAGAGAGCAACGCAAGTGTTCCCGTCGCTGAAGATGGGCGTTTCAGCTGGCTGCGCCATATGCTTGAATGGCAGAAGGAGTTGAATTCTGCTCACGAGGTCAGCGCTCAAACCCAGCTGGATCTGTTCCCCGAAGAGGTTTACGTATTTACCCCGGATGGGCACGTACGGGAGTTGCCCCGGGGCTCATGTCCCATAGATTTTGCGTACTCCATCCATGGAGATGTGGGTAACCACTGTGTTGGGGCCAAAGTAAATGGCAAGATGGTGGCCCTGAAAACACCGTTGCTTAACGGAGATGTGGTGGAGATTCTCACCTCCAGCACCCAGACACCGAGTAAGGACTGGCTCAACCTGGCCAAAACCGCCAAGGCGCGCAACCGTATTCGCCACTGGATTAAAACCCAGGAGCGCGAAAAAAGTATCGAGCTTGGGCGCGAAATTCTCGAACGGGAACTGCGCAAGCACAAAGTCAGCCTCAACAAAATCGTGCATGAAAAAATCATGGCAGAAGTGGTAAGCGGGTTTGGCTTCAAGAGTTCCGCCGAAATGTTCGCTGCGGTGGGATATGGCAAGCTTTCAGCACTGCAGGTTGCAGGAAAACTCCTCCCCGACGTGGATATGCGGCCGGGTGGGGGTAAAATTCAGGCGCTGGGGCGGATGCTGGGCAAAGTGCGGAAAAAACCGGCCGTCGATCCCATCCGGATTCAGGGAAAAGACAACATCATGGTGCGTTTCGCCAAGTGTTGCAATCCACTGCCGGGTGACGCCATAGTTGGTTTTATCACCAGGGGTAGAGGGATAACAGTCCACGCTGCGACCTGTCCGCACCTGCTCGAAACAGACCCACAACGCCGGGTTGAGGTGGCCTGGGATGAAGAGGTAAAGACGGTTCGCAATGTGAAGGTTAATGTGTTGTGTTCTGATACCAAGGGGATCCTGGCAGAGATAACCAATGTGATTAATCAGCGTGAAGCTGATATTGTCGCGGCGAGTATCCATGCACACGGTCAGCGAGGATTGAATGAGTTTGAGTTGGCGGTGGGAAGTGTTGCCCACCTGAACCAGGTGATGGCCAGTCTGAGGGGGATAAAAGGGGTTAAGCGGGTAGAACGGGTCGGTGAGCGTTGATTCGCGCGTAGGAATGTTCTTGGAAAAGAGAAACAAGAAGCTATAAACGAGAAGAGGGAACAGAGTGTGCACACTCTGTTCCCTCTTCTTGATCTGCGGTGTCAGCTTGGTACTAGCCCTTTACTACGGCACCAGAGCGGATGCAGCGGGTGCATACCTTCATGCTTTTAACTCCACCGTTCTGCACAGCCCGAACCTTCTGCAGGTTGGGATACCATACCTTCCGGTTTTTGTTGTGGGCATGACTGACATTGTTGCCGGTTACCGGTTTTTTGCCACAAATTGCACATGTTTTGGACATTGTATTTAAACCTCCTGAATATTTAGAACGCAAATAACTAGCACGATTTTTCGGCTATAGCAAGTTTTTTAAATTTTGAGCATCTTTATTGGCGGGCGGTTGCACCCCGGTCAGCTTCATGGCGTTTGGAGTTCAGGGGGGTTGAGCAGTGCCCGCGCCCTGAGTTGCTCCGTTCCAGCCCAGGCCGAATCAATGGCAACCCGCCTTCCCTCTACCTTCAGAGCCCCGGCGGCAAACAGCTGAATTGCCAGCGGGTAGATGCGATGTTCCTGCTCTAAGATTCTGGCGCTCAGACTTTCTTCGGTATCGTTGGCCAGAATCGGCACCACCGCCTGGGTGATGATAGGGCCGGTATCTACCCCATCGTCGATGAAGTGGACAGTGCAGCCAGAAAACCTGGCTCCAGCTTCCAGCGCTTTTTTTTGCACCCGCAGGCCGGGGAATGCCGGCAACAGGGCAGGGTGAATGTTCATGATCCGCTGTGGAAAAGCCTGGATAAAGTCGGCCCCGATGATGCGCATGAATCCCGCCAGCACTACCAGTTCGACCGCGTCATGTTGCAACTGCTCAATAATCGCTGCGTCAAATGCGCAGCGGCCGGCATGGTCTCTATGATTTATGCAGCAGGTGGGAATCCCGGCGCGTTGCGCCCGGTGCAGCGCGCCAGCATCAGGGTTATTGCAGATAACCCGGACAATCTGTGCGTCTATGCTGCCGGTTGCGCACGCATCGATGATGGACTGCAGGTTGGTGCCGCCCCCCGAAGCCAATACCCCCACACGCAGCCTGGTGGTGCGCTTTTCCATGGCTAAACCAGCTCCACCGACGGCTTTTGGGCCTCTGATTTGCAGATCTCACCGATCACCCAGGCACGCTCATTCAGGTCCGATAAGCGCTGCATAACGGCGTCAGTCTGTTCTTTGGGGATCACCAGAATCATGCCAAGGCCATTATTGAAGGTGCGGTACATCTCGCGCTCTTCGATATTCCCTGCCTGGCGCATGATGTTGAATATTTCCGGCTTCTCCCAACTATTGGCCTCAATTCTGGCGCTGCAGTTGGGCGGTAGACAGCGGGGGATGTTTTCCAGCAGGCCGCCCCCGGTTATATGGGAGATCGATTTTATGTTGAAGTCACCGATGAGGTTGAGAATGGTTTTTACGTAGATTCGGGTTGGGGTGAGAAGTTCCAGCCCGATGGGTTGGTCCAGGCCATCGACCTTGTCGGTGACCGCCAGACCCATGCGCTCGAAGAAAATTTTGCGCGCCAGCGAAAACCCATTCGAGTGCAGCCCACTAGAGGCGAGCCCGATGATGGTATCACCGACAGTTGCCTTGGCGCCGTCGATGATCTTTGCATGGTCTACCGCCCCTACGCAGAAGCCTGCCAGGTCGTATTCGCCGCTGGCATAGAACCCGGGCATTTCGGCAGTTTCGCCCCCAATGAGGGCGCAGCCGGCCTGGCGACAACCTGCAGCAATCCCCTGGATCACTTCAGCTGCCTGCTCCGGGTTGAGTTTCCCCGTCGCCAGATAGTCCAGAAAAAACAGGGGTTCTGCCCCCTGAACGATGATATCATTGACGCACATAGCCACCAGATCGATGCCTACGGTGTCGTGCTTGCCAGTGTCGAAGGCCAGCTTCAGTTTGGTGCCGACACCGTCCGTGGCAGAGACCAGCGTTGGTTTTTTGTACTTGTCGGCCTGGAACGCAAATAAACCACCGAATCCACCTAGTTCAGTGAGAACCTCAGCTCTTGAGGTGGACTTTACCATGGGCTTGATCATATCAACCAGGCGGTTACCGGCATCAATGTCTACGCCCGCATCTTTATAGGTAGCACTTTTTTCTTCCACGGTGTCAGCTCCTTGATTCAAAGTGGCGACAAGTAATAATCCATGGGTTGTTCCTTGTCAATGTCAATTTGGGGCCAATCTGTTTGTCCCTTTACACTGCATCAGGGCTGGAATAATATGCAGCGTTGCTGTGCGGTGCTATCTGCCGCCTGGCAGGGGTAGGGTGTTCCCCCTTCTGCCCCGCGCAGTGTAGCGCATACCGTTCTGGTTGTCAGGCTCTAGTTGCCGCCTTTGGTTGTCGCGAAAGATCAGTATGGAAGGAATTTATGGGAGAGTTTTTATGCCACCGCAGCGTGATCCCTGCCCATCCTCTGGCGCTGAAATAGTAGATGCCGCGCTGCACGACATCCCGGAACTGGTACAGGTAGAGCAACAATGTTATGCTCAACCCTGGAGCAGCGCCAGATTTGAGCAAGAGTATTTTAACCCGATAAGCCATCTGCTGCTCCACCGCAGCGGCACCGAAATTGCGGCATATCTGTGTTTTTGGCATGTTGATACCGAGGTTGAAATTCACAATATTGCCTGTGCTCCAGCCGCGCGCCGCAGTGGAGCGGCACAGCGAATGCTGGCATATCTGCGCCACTGGTGCGGTGAGCACGGGGTCCAACACATTTTTCTTGAGGTGCGTCACAGCAACGGTGCGGCGCTCGCTCTGTACCGCAAGTTTGGGTTCAGCATAAGTGGGCGCCGGGCAAATTACTACAGCGACGGCGAAGATGCACTGTTGATGCAGTATGAGCTCGGGCGTGAGACTGCAGAGGATAAGCGATGAAAGACAGCATAACTACCATATTGTACAACCGCCAGCTGGCGCCGGGATATTACTGCATGGGGATTGCCGCGCCGGAATACCCGCAGCTGGCGCGCCCGGGTCAGTTTGTCATGTTGCGCATAAAGCAGGGTTACGATCCTCTGTTGCGGCGTCCGTTCGGTATTTTTCGCACCGGGACCCTGGGGTTATCCAACCCCGGGACGGCGATCCAGGAAGAGCTAGTGACACAGGACGGCATGGGGACGCTGGACTATATAGAAGTGGTGTATAAGGTTGTCGGGCGCGGCACCCGCCTGATGGCCCATCTGGCTGCCGGGGACGAGGTTGGCCTGTTGGGCCCGCTCGGGCAGGGGTTCTGCATCAGCCCTGATGCAGGCGGCGCCATGCATGATGCGGTGCTGGTTGGGGGTGGTATAGGAGTGGTGCCACTCTTCATGTTAGCCCAGCAGCTGGTGGGGCGCGGGGTCAACGTGCGTCTTCTTCTGGGTGGGCGTAGCAGTGGCGACATTCTGGCCCTGGCAGAGTTCGAAGGTCTGGGGGTGGAGACCTTTGTATCCACCGATGATGGTTCTCTGGGCGAAAAGTGCTTTTCTACCCAACTCCTCAAGGACACGTTGCAGGAAATCTCTGCTGCACAGGTGTTTGCCTGCGGCCCCACCCCCATGCTCCACGCCGTGCGGCAGATATGTGTTGCGGCTAAGGTAGAACTGCAGGTCTCCCTCGAGGCCATGATGGCTTGCGGTGTCGGCGCCTGTCTTGGGTGTGTAGTGAAGGGGCGGAATCATTCGGAGCAGCACCCGGAGTATCTGTGCACCTGCAAGCAGGGCCCGGTATTTGATGCGCGGGAGCTCGCCTGGACACCGGAGGGCGCCGCCCCAGGAGAGGACAGCATATGCATCGTTTGAGCACGCCACCGAAGCTGGAGGTTGAAATTGCCGGGCTGCACCTGAAAAATCCGGTGATGCCCGCATCGGGGACCTTCGGGTATGGGGAAGAGTTTTCGCCCTATCTGGAGCTGGAACAGTTGGGGGCCATTGTGACCAAAGGGATATCTCTGGCGCCCAAGGCCGGCAATCCTATGCCGCGTCTGGCGGAGACTCCCGCGGGGATGCTCAATGCCATTGGCCTGCAGAACGTGGGCATTGACGCCTTCTGTACCCAGAAAATTGATTTTTTAAACAGTATCTCCACCCCGGTTATTGTCAACTTTTTTGGCAATACGCTGGAAGAGTACATTGAGGTGGCGCGCAGACTCAGCGAAGTAGAGCGGGTCGATGCGGTGGAGCTGAACATCTCCTGCCCCAACGTCAAAGCTGGGGGGATTGTCTTCGGCACCGATCCTGCTACCGCCGCGCGGGTGGTGAGCGCAGTGCGGCGGGAGGTTCAGGTTCCGCTTATCGTAAAGCTTTCCCCCAATGTCACCGATATCCGCGTGATGGCACGTGCGGTTGAGGATGCCGGCGCCGATGCCATCAGCTGCATTAATACCCTCACCGGGATGGCGGTGGATCTGGAGCGGCGTTGCCTCAGGCTGGCTAACGGGACTGGAGGATTATCCGGTCCGGCTATCAAACCGGTGGCGCTACGCATGGTGCATCAGGTGGTCAACAGTGTGTCGATCCCGGTAATAGGGATCGGGGGGATAATGTGTGCCGAAGATGCGCTGGAGTTTCTGCTGATCGGCGCCAGAGCGGTGCAGGTTGGCACGGCAAACCTGGTAAATCCCGGCGCGATGGCGGAGATTATCGCCGGGATAGAAAGATTTCTGGCGCAGCGGGGTATTGCGGATATCAACGCCTGGATCGGCACGTTGAAATAGCCGGCTGGACACCAGCGCCGCCAGAGCTAAGGATCTGACTTACTAAATGGATATTATCACCAGCCATATCAATACAGATTTTGACAGCCTTGGATCCATGGTGGCGGCACAGTTGCTGCACCCGGACGCTGTTCCGGTGTTTCCCGGTGCTAAAGACACCAGTGTGCGCGAGTTTCTGGAGCAGACCTCGGTATGCGGCCTTGAGTTTGCCCGGATCAGGGACATTGACCTGTCTAAAGTTAAGCGCCTGATTCTGGTAGATGTTAACAGCCCCGACAGGATAGGCCCCTTCGGCGAGCTCATGCAGGATCCTGCGGTTGAGCTGCATATCTACGACCACCATCCTCTCCACAGCGATAAAATTAACCCCAAATTCCTGCATATCCTCCCTGTTGGTGCGACGGTGACCGTGATGGTGGAACAGCTGCAGCAACACAAAATCAGGCCGAATAAATTTCAGGCAACCGTAATGATGCTGGGTCTGTACGAGGATACGGGGGGGTTGCTGTTCAACTCAACCACCAGCGCCGATTATGCCGCTGCATCTTTTTTGCTCGAAGCTGGGGCGGACTTACCCCTGGTTGCCTCTTATCTAAGCCGGGAACTCAATGCCGACCAGGTTGATGTCATGCATCAACTGCTGCAATCGCGCGAGGTTCTCAATGTTTACGGGATCAACATCAGCCTTGCCCGCGCCTCAATCGACAAGTATGTAGGTGATCTGGCGGTGCTGGCGCACAAAATTCGCGACATGGAAAATCTGGGCGTGCTGATTATCGCCGTGCGTCTTGAGGACAGAATTTTTATGGTGGGGCGCTCACGCGTGCCGGAAGTGGATGTCGGCCATATTTTGAGTGTTTTCGGTGGCGGCGGCCACGCGACTGCCGCCTCGGCCACGGTGCGCAACATGACTCTGGTGCAGGTGATGGAGGCGCTCCCCCCCCTGCTCGAAAAGGTTGTAGTTGCGCCGAAGCGCGCCGAGGTGTTGATGTCCACCCCGCCACGCGGTATAGATGTTTCCGAGACGTTAAGAGAGGCGCGCACTGTGCTGACGCGCTACAATATTAATGCACTTGCGGTGGTGGATAAAGGCAATGTCGTTGGTATTGTCACGCGCCAACTGGTTGAGCGGGCAGTACACCTTGGTCTGCAGGACGTGCCCGTGCGCGAATACATGGTTGCCGAGTTCGGTACGGTCAGCGTTGATGCCAGCATTGAAGAGGTCCAGAAGATCATTATCGAACAGCGCCAGCGTTTTGTCCCCGTAGTTGAGGGTCGGCGCCTGGTAGGGGTAATCACCCGCGCGGATCTGCTGCGCCATATACTCAGTGGAGCGCGCGATCTGCATGGGCGCGCCCCGATTATCTCCGGCACGGACGGCATCAGCATGGATCGAGGGCGCATGGAGCGTATGCTTGAAAAGGAGCTGCCTGCGCGGATTCAGCAGCTCTTTAAACTCCTGACCCGCACTGCCGAAGAGTTGCACGTGCAGATTTACGCCGTAGGTGGGTTTGTGCGCGATCTGCTTTTGAAAATACCGAATCTTGATGTCGATGTGGTGGTGGAAGGGGATGCTATCGCGTTTGCGCGCGCCCTGGAGGCGCGCTGTGCGTGTCGGGTACGGGCGCATCAAAAGTTTGCCACTGCGGTGGTGGTGTTTGAGGATGGCTTCAAACTCGATCTGGCTTCAACCCGGACGGAATACTATCTGGAACCAGGGGCACTCCCTACGGTGGAAGATGCGTCGCTGAAGCTGGATATGTATCGACGTGATTTTACCATCAACACCCTGGCCCTTTCCCTGAATAGTGCCAATTATGCAGAATTGCTTGATTATTTCGGAGCGCAGCGCGATCTGCACGACAGAGCGATTCGGGTGTTGCACAACCTCAGTTTTGTCGAAGACCCGACCCGGATTCTGCGTGCTATCCGCTTTGAACAGCGTCTGGGGTTTACCCTCGGAATGCAGACACGCCAACTGCTTGCAAGTGCGGTACAGACGGGATTTCTTGAGCGCGTAAGTCCGTTGCGCCTGTTCAACGAATTGCGGATTATCTTGAGTGAAGCCGCCCCCCTCGATGCGCTGGTGCGCCTCGACGAGCTGGAGGTGTTGGGGGAGATCAGCCCTCACTTGCAGCTGAATCCGGTAACGCACAGATACTGCGAACAGGCAGGCCGGGTGGTGAACTGGTTCGAGCTGCTTTACACCGGGGAAGAGTTTTCCCCCTGGATGGTGTATTTTTTGTGCCTCAGCGGAGATTTGACCCCAGTGGATATGGCACATTTGTGCCAGCGTTTGCAGATTCCCCACCGCTGGGACCATATCCTGCTTGATGAATTACCGCGCGCCCACGCGGCATTCCGGACCCTGCAGAAAGAACACCAAAGGGAAAAGATGGCAGACAGTCGCGTGGCGCAGCTGCTGGACGATCTCAGCCCCGAAATTTTGCTGTATGGCATGGCGCGCACCGAAAGCGAACAGGTACGCCTCAGATACTCACACTACATTGCACGAATTCGTGGGGTCAAACCCCTGCTCAACGGCTGGGATATCCAGAAACTGGGGTGCAGCCCCGGTCCGCTGGTAGGGGAGATATTGGAGGGGCTGCGGGCGGCACGCCTCGATGGAAAGGCAACTACCCGCGCCGACGAAGTGGCCTGGGCACAGCGCTATCTGCGCGAAGCTGCCCGCCGGGATGGCACCCTCGAAACTGCTGAGCTTGGAACCGTTGAAAGGTAAAGGATGCCTTGCCTGCGCATATGCACATCTGGCACATCTGAAAGAACCATACTGTAACAGCAAAAGGAAGCGTATCATCCATGGAACACCTGTTGGTCAAAATTTCAATCATGCTGGTGCCGGCCTTGCTGGCGGTAACCGTACATGAAGTGGCGCACGGCTATGTGGCGGATCGCTTTGGGGACCCAACCGCCCGCCTGCTGAATCGTCTGACCCTGAATCCACTGCGCCATCTTGATATCTTTGGCACCCTGGCGTTGCTGCTGGTGGGCTTTGGTTGGGCCAAGCCGGTGCCCGTCAATCAGGCCAATCTGCGCAACCCGCATCGGCATATGCTCTGGGTTGCGGTGTCGGGGCCGGTGTCCAATTTTATTCTTGCGGGTTTGTCTGCTCTTCTTGTCCACTTTATCGGGATGTTGCACACCCTGGGATTGGAGTCTGTAACCGAGCCGTTGATGATGATGGCGGCCTTCAGTCTGTATATAAACGTAATTCTGGGGGTAATAAACATGGTGCCCATCCCTCCACTCGATGGGGGGCGGGTGTTGGCGGCACTGTTGCCGCCGCGCTATGCCGCCGTTCTTATGCGGCTGGAGCCGTTTGGGTTTTTCATCGTAATCGGGCTTATTTTTTTTACCCAGGTGTGGTCTGCGGTAGTGGCGCCGGTGGTATATGCTATGGTGGCCCTACTGGCGGGGTCCCAGGTGGAAGCGGTGCTCACGGTTATCCAGTTTCTGTTTAGCCGATAATGTTTAACGAAGATGTCTGAGTCTCCCTATGCGGTAAAATTAAGCCAGTTTGAAGGGCCACTCGATCTGCTTCTCCATCTGGTACAAAAAAACGAGATGGATATTCAGGATATCCAGATAGCGACCATAACGGCGCAGTATCTCGAACACTTAAAACACATGAAAGCGCAGAATATCGATGTAGCCAGCGATTTTCTGGTCATGGCAGCTACCCTGCTTTACCTGAAATCGCGCACCCTGCTTCCTGTCTCCAGGGTAGAGACAGAACAGGAGGAAGGGGTGGATCCTGAGGAGGAACTCAAGCAACGGCTGCTGGAATACCAACGCTATAAAGAAGGGGCACAGAAGCTGGAGCAGTTTCCGCGCCTGTTTCGCGATGTGTTTCCGCGCCCACCTCTGGCGCAGGATGATGTCGACCCGCCATTAGCAGCTGAAGCACAGCCTCTGATCGATATAAGCGTGTACGATCTGGTGCGTGCCTTCAGTGCAGTGGTGCGCCCCAGGCCAACGCCACCGGTGCATCGGATCAACAAAGGGGGGATCAGTGTAACCCTGGGGGTGCGATTATTGTTGCAGCAATTGCACGGCAAAGAGCGGGTCAGTTTTCAACGGTGCTTTACTGTAGCCACGACCCGGCAGGAGGTGGTGGTTCAATTTGTGGCTATGCTGGAACTGATCCGTCTGCAGCTGTTGAGTTTTGCACAGCATACCCCTGGCGGGATGGTGTATCTGTATCCATCGGAACGGATCCGAAAAGGATGTTATGCAGATATTGAGCACATGCTTGATCTGAAAGAACACCTCGATGATTGATCTGAAGGCAGGGGTGGAAGCGGTGTTATTCAGCAGCGACAGTGCCCTGAGTATGGCGAAGCTTGAACAGATATTCGGGGTGGACCGAGAAGAGCTGCGTCTGGCCTTACAGCAGTTGCAGCATGAATGCCAGCAGGATGGACGCGGGGTGGTTCTGCAGGAGGTCGCCGGCGGCTTTCAGTTGCGCACCCGCCCTGAGTACGCGCAGTGGATAATGCAACTCAAGCGCACCCGCAATATGAACCTGTCGCGCGCTGCGACCGAAACTCTCGCCATTATAGCTTATCGCCAGCCCGTAACCAGAGCGGAAATTGAGGCCCTGCGCAGTGTGGATTCCGGTGGAATTGTGCGCACTTTACTTGAAAAAGATCTAGTGCGGGTGGCGGGAAAAAAAGATGCTCCCGGCCGCCCCCTCATCTATGCAACCAGTACCATGTTTCTGGAGGTTTTCGGTCTTAACAGCCTGGCAGATTTACCCAGTTTGCGCGATTTGAGAACCGACGAACTTGAATTCGAATCTGAAATGAACTTTGAACCCGAAGAGGGAGAACCACGTTGAATCAGGCCGTTGCCACGGAGCGTATTCAAAAACTTATTGCCCGTGCCGGGTTGGCTTCGCGCCGGGAAGCTGAGCGCTGGATCGAGCAGGGGCGGGTCACCCTCAACGGCAGGCGCGTTAATCTGGGTGATCGGGCAAACCCACAGCTCGACCAGGTGGAAGTCGATGGCCACCCTCTGTCCAAAGAGCAACGTAAGTGTTATCTTATGCTTAATAAACCTTTAGGCTATGTGACTACAGCGCACGATCCACAGGGGCGCGCTACGGTTTTTGATCTGGTGGCACAGATCCCCGAGCGCCTGTTTTCTATCGGGCGGCTGGACCTGAACACCGAAGGATTGTTGCTCCTCACCAATGATGGAGTACTGGCTAACAGTTTACTCCATCCGCGCTTCGGCATCCCCAAAACCTACCGGGTTAAAATAAGCGGCACCCTGGACCAGGAAGCGCGGCAGAAGCTGGAACAGGGGGTTGCGCTCGAAGATGGGCTCACCGCCCCGGCGCAGATCAGCAGAGTGAGAGAGTCGCGACGTAATACCTGGTTTGATCTCACCCTCACCGAAGGGAGAAATCGCCAGGTGAGACGGATGTGTGAAGCGGTAGGGTGTTCGGTAAGTATGCTCAAGCGGGTGCGGTTTGGCACTTTAGAGCTTCAAGAGCTACCCGTTGGATCTTTTCGCCACCTGAATGCAGCGGAGATTGAATCACTGCGTAGATTGTGAAGTATGCTCCAGTGCTGTTATACTGAGGGGAGGCGCTGGGCTTTTAATGAAAGTAAAAACGAAGATGAAAGCAGGGTGCTCTTCCATAGGGTGTAAGTAAATGTTTTTTCAGGGCTTTCCATTGTAGATATCCTTGACCTGCCAAGCCTGCTGTTTTAACCTGTCCAAACCAGAAATACGCGTTCTCCAAAAAAACGTCTAACCGTTGAGGTGTTTTCGTGGCCAAAAAAGAGAAATTGCTGGAAACGGCTCAGAAATTTTTGCAGAAAAACCAGCTTGCCAGGGCTATCAAGCAATATGAGAAAATATTGGAGCTGGATGGGAAAGACTTTCGTTGCAGGCAAAAATTAGCGGAACTGTACAGCCGTAAAGGTGAGGTAGATAAGGCACTTACCCATTACGAAAAAGTAGCTGCGTACTATGCAGAGCATGCCTTTTATCTCAAGGTTATTGCGGTATACAAGCAGATGCAGCGGCTTGCTCCGGAGAATACCTCTTTCACCCTCAAGCTGGCAAAGTTCAATGAACGCCAGGGACTGACCGGCAACGCTCTGGCAGAATACCGCACCCTGCTGCACCACTATGAAGCCAGCGGCGACCTCCGCGGAGCTATTGAGGCCCTCGGGCACATCCGCCATCTGGATCCAGACAATGCTAACGCTGCAGTCAAGCAGGCGGATTACCTTGCACGCAGTGGCGAGGAGGAGGAAGCCCGGCAGGTATTTAATGAGGTGGAAAAGCGCCTCCGACAAAAGGGCAATTACAAACATCTGGAGTTGTTCTATCAGCACTTCATGGAGTTGTGGCCGAGCAATGTGACGGTTAAGGTGGGCTATGGCCGTGCCATGCTCGAGTTCGGCGCTCCTGACGCCGCGATGGAGTATCTCAGCGACCTCATGCGCCAGTATCCTGAAGATGGCGCGGTGCTTGATCTATTTGCTGCGGGGCTGCATCTGTGCGGGGAGTTCGAACGCGAGCGCACCTGTCTGCATAAATGGGTAGAGGTAGAGCCGAAAAATCTGGATTCTCGCCTGCGCTTGTATAACGTCATGTTGGAAGTTGGGGAGGGCGAAGCCTGTTTTTCTGCCCTTGAAGAGTTCAAAGAACGTTTCTTCGCGGCGGAGCGGGTCGCCGAGATCAAGCCGTTTTATGAACGACTGCATGAAATGCTGCCCGCCAAGCGGGACATTGTCAAGTCATTGCGGACCATCTATGAGCATCTCGGCGAAGGGGAGAAACTCCTTGATGCTTTTTCTGCCAGTGATGAAACCACGTTCGGCGCAGATGCACTGGTGCACCCTTCAGTTTCCGATAGTGATACAGAGTACAGCGAGCTGGCTGCACCAGAGGGCCGCCCTGCTGCAGGGGAGAGTTCCACCGATACCGATTTTGATAGTATAAATTTTGATGATATTGTGTTTGACACCATGGACGAAGAGCAGGAGCCGCTGGATTTTGACACGGTTGATATCCAGGGCGCAGATGCAACTTCAGCTGCTGGTCCATCTGCACCCAAGTCAGGCGTCGATGCCAGCGCCATGCTGGAAGAGATTGATTTTTATATGCAGCAGGGTCTTTTGGAAGAAGCCCTGGAGGGGTGTCAGCGCCTGGATGCAGAGATGCCGGATAACCCTGCAGTGATGCAGCGTCTTGAAAAGATTGAACGTTTCCGTTCACGTCGGCGTGCACACGAAGTTGAGAAAACCGAAACCTCCGCCGCCGTTCGGTCAAGACAAAA
>CAYUJC010000048.1:0-20095 GCA_964444945.1 uncultured Desulfuromonas sp. | reverse complement strand
ATATCTTTTTTACACAATTTCAAGTTCTCACACAGCCTCGCCAGCGGGGCCATCCGCCTGACTCTGGTCAACCTTGGTTACCCTGACACTGCGAATAACGCGCTTATCGCTATTCAGAACTTCAAACTTCAGTCCATGGATGGTGATTGTTTCCCCAATCGTTGGCAAGCGCCCGAGTTCGTACAGCAAAAGCCCCCCAACGGAATCGAACTGGACCCGGGGGATTTCCTCCATATGATAATAATCTTCGAGTTCACACAGATTCAGCCGGGCATCCACAACCACACTGCCATCCGGTTTTTCTACCAGAAGATTTTCCTCCGCGTCGTACTCATCCTTGATATCGCCGATAATCTCCTCGATCAGATCTTCGAGGGTTATCAGTCCCGAAGTGCCGCCATATTCGTCGATGGCAATAGCCAGGTGCACCTGCTTACTGCGAAACTCGTGCAGAAGCTCGACGATACGCTTGGTCTCAGGCACAAAGTACGGTGTGCGCATAATGTCGCGCAATGAGACTTCTGCATCGGACTTGCCCCAGTACTTGAGCAGATCCTTAGCGTAAATCAGGCCCACTATCTGGTCTATCGAATTTTCATATACCGGAATACGCGAGTGCCCATACCGAATTATTATTTTAATGATTTCGCTGAGGGAGGCATCCACGGAGCAACAGCGCATCTTGGTACGCGGAATCATCTCCTCGCGTACAATGGTATCGCCAAATTCAATGATAGAGCTGAACATTTCGCCCTCTTCGGCATTGATCAACCCCTGGCGTTCCGAAAACTCTATAAGATCGTGCAACTCATCTTCAGCGGTTACATTGCGGCGCTTGTAGTGAAATAATTTGCGCCAGAAAGAGCCTCCCCTATCACTCGAACCATTTTCATCCATCAAACACACCCCAATTGCTCCAGAACTTCACTTATGTTCTTAAATTAAACGCTCAGCCTTCAGAAGCGCATAAACTTGTTGTTCTCTGGCTTCCATGCGCTCGGCTTCCGCCTGTGTTCCCCGTTCATGATCATATCCGAGCAGGTGCAGAATTCCGTGCAACAGCAGAAACACCAGTTCGGCAAACATCTCGATTCCAGCCTCCGCCGCATCGCGTGCGGCGGTCTCGGCAGAAATAACTACATCCCCCAGCAGCATATAAGGGGCACCAGACATTTCCCCCTCTTGCTGGGAGAATGAGATGACATTGGTGGGATAGTCACGCTGAAGATAGTCGCGGTTAATCTCCTGAATTGCGGCATCATCCACAATTAAAATGGACAGCTCGGTCTCATCAGGACATTCCAAGACGTTTAAGATCCTCAATGCTATCTGTTGTAACCTCTCCATGCTTAACGCCTGGCTCTGCTGTTGATTCTCTATTAGTATCTCCACTGCTTTTCCCTTTCAACTCCCCTGAAGTGGCTTTTTTATCCTCTTTTGCCCGCTCTTTATACGCCGGTTCCGGATATTCAACCCGCTGATGAAATATCCCCACCAGAATGCGATTGAAGCTCTTGGCTATTTTGTGCAGGTCCATGAGGGTAAGGTCACACTCGTTGAGCTGACCATCGATAAAAATATTATTGATAATCTTCTGTACCATCCCCTGAATCCGCGCTGAGGTGGGATTGGACAGGCTCCTTCCAGCAGCCTCGACTGCATCCGCAAGCATTATGAGCGCGGCTTCGCGACTTTGAGGTTTCGGCCCCGGGTAACGATAATCCTGTTCATTGACCACCTCATCTTTTGCCTGCTGTTGCGCCTTTTCGTAGAAAAACTTTATCAGAGAGGTGCCATGGTGCTGACGGATTATGTCGATCAACACATGGCCCAGTTTGCTTTCTCGCGCAATCTCCACTCCATCCTTAACATGTGCCGTCAAAATAAGGGCACTCATTGATGGAGCCAGTTTGTCGTGTCGATTCTCCTGATTTCTTATATTTTCTGAGAAATAAAGGGGTTTCTTTACCTTGCCGATATCATGATAGTACGCCGCTACCCGCGCCAGCAGCGGATTTGCCCCGATGGATTCGGCGGCATTCTCCACCAGCAGTCCTACCATGATCGAATGGTGGTAGGTGCCGGGAGCCTGAATCATGAGTTCGCGCAAGATCGGAGTATTCATGTTGGCCAACTCCATCAACTTGAAGTCGGTTGTGTATTTGAATACGGCCTCGACAAGGGGAATGGTTCCATTGACCAGCAATGCGCTGATAAACCCGCCGCAGAACGCAAAGCCTGTAGCGTACAGAAACTGGGTGTCGAAGGGATGCCCCTCCACCGCAAATATAGCAGTCACGGTAACCATATTCGCCACCGACAAAATAAGGCCGGCGCGAAACAGGCTGCTGCGCGACATGCAGAACTTAACGCTGTGAGCGGCGACCAGGCTGCCGACCAGAACGTACATAGTGATAAAAAGACTGTCTGTGAACAGTAACCCGCTCAGCAGCGCGAACAGCACCGAAAACACCATGGCTGTTTCAGAATTGAGAACAATCCGCACCAGCATGGCCGCTGCCGCAAAAGGGAGGGCGTAATAATAGCACCCCGAATCGATATAAGGGAACGCGCTCTGCATCGCGGTAGAGATAAAGATACCTACCTTAGCCAGAACAAATGGGGCAATAAAGGCCGTAACCAGAAACAGCAGATCGCGCGAATTGGGGTTATATTTACGAATGTTGCCATGGGCAAATTTGTGCATGGCATAGAAAAGAAGGACAATAGCGAGCCACAACCCAGAGACACTCCGCACTGTTTTTAGAATATCGGCTGCATCTCCCTGCAGGATGTGCAGCAGGCGTGCCTGTTCCGCGCTTACCCGCTCACCCTCCCGTACGATCATTTCTCCGCGCTTCACCTGTGAGAGCACCGGAGATACTGCGGCGGCACTTTCTTTCCGCCGGCGTTCCGTCTCGCCCTGATTGAAGGTAAGATTGGGG
This sequence comes from uncultured Desulfuromonas sp., assembly GCA_964444945.1. Lineage (GTDB taxonomy): Bacteria > Desulfobacterota > Desulfuromonadia > Desulfuromonadales > Desulfuromonadaceae > JAIVHC01. The sequence goes on along the minus strand of CAYUJC010000048.1, from coordinate 17,150 downwards.
CGCAGGAGCTGCTGCACTAGATCCAGCAGCACATTAAAGTCCTGCTGCATCCCCTCCTCCACCTCCACCGCGGCGCGAAGTTGGGCAACAGTGGCACTCAGGCTGCGAACTGACTGAATATCTGTAATCAGTGCCTCCTGCCCGGAGGCCAAGTCTTTCAGGGTTATAGCTCCTCTCCAGTTGTTAAAAAACAGATCGATACTCCCGACGATATATCCTGAAAAAATACCGATAGAAGCAGCCCGGAATTGCTGGATAAATTGTGGACTGGAACCAAGATGGGCCAGTGCGCGGCGCTGTTCGGCGCTTAACTCTATACCCAGCAATTCCTGCACCATGGCCTGACGCTGGTCTTGTGCTGTCGCAGTGGAGTTTTCTTGATTGACAGGGGCAGTAATTGTGGCCGCGGGGGCATACAACTGGAGCACCTTGCTCACCCCCTGCGCCAAAGCACGGCTCGGACGTCTGTCGTAATCATACACCGGCACCACGGCGTTGGCCGCCTGCTGCCGTTTCTCCTCGGTCAGTTCCGGCACCGGGACAAGAAAATCGCGCGGCGCCTTTATATCGCGAATCGCGATATCCCCGGCGGTAAGGTTGAGGGGGATAAACCCGCCCCACGGCACGATGATCAAAGCCAGAATCAGGGCAAGAAAAAACAGCATAGCGTAACGCTGACGCCGGAGGATATTGTCCTGCTTAACTTTTTCACCGCGCCTCTGCGAAGCTTTCTGTTGAGCTCCCTGTGCCTGACTGCTAGTAGTTTTATCTGACATGTTTTATTTATCCAGAGCGGCATACGCTCGCACTATGCGCTGCACTATGGGGTGACGCACTACGTCGATATCACTAAAGAAGCTTATCCCAACCCCTTCCACATCCGGCAAAATTTCCAGGGCCTGCAGCAATCCAGAATGTTTCCCCGTCGGCAGATCAATTTGAGTGGTATCGCCGGTTATCACCGCCTTACTGCCGAAGCCAATCCGCGTCAAAAACATCTTCATCTGTTCAGTTGTGGTATTCTGGGCTTCATCGAGGATTATAAAGGCGTCATTCAGGGTCCGCCCGCGCATAAACGCCAGCGGGGCAACCTCGATGAGCCCCTCGTCTATTAACGCCTGCGCCTTCTTGACCTCAAGCATATCAAACAGCGCATCGTAAAGCGGCTGCAGGTAGGGATTTACTTTCTCTGCAATATCTCCAGGCAAAAAACCAAGTTTTTCACCAGCTTCCACCGCAGGCCGCACCAACACAATGCGGCGCACCTGCTTCTGCTGCCACGCCGCCACGGCGAGCGCCATAGCCAGATAGGTCTTGCCGGTGCCGGCAGGACCTACCCCGAACACAACATCAAGTTTGCGGATCGCATCAATGTACTGTTTCTGTGCCAGGGTTTTGGGCGCTATATATTTGTTTCGTGCAGAGATAAGGATGGTATCGAAAAATATACCCGCCAGGTCAGTGGAAGAATTCACGCGTAAAATATTGACGGCATACTCAATATCTGGTGGGAAAAGGGGGTAACCTCTGCGCACCAGGGTGGTAAGCTGCTTTAGCAGCACTTCTGCCAGTTCAGATTGGTGCTGCTCAGCTGCAACAATGGAGATCTCTTGCCCTCTTGTAGCAAGTTTCACCCCAAGGAGGGTTTCAATCTGCTTTAAGTTGCAATCTCCCGTTCCGGCAAGCTGGCTGAATGTTGCAGCATCATCTATACTGTAGGTTGATCTGTAGGTGTTGCTCAATTTCAATTATTGTCCTTTCCAAAACCGGGCAAACCCGGTGGATCTTTAAGCCAAAAAGTTGCTTAAACGCGTCCAGTATATGCTATAAAGACGCTGGGGACTATACTACACAATCTGGGGGAACATAAACATGGTTTTCCCTTTTATCATCATTAATACAATATGCTTTGTAAGGAGGCAACATGAGTGGTATTTCTGAAATTTATGCGCGCGAAATTCTCGATTCACGCGGCAATCCTACTGTTGAAGTGGACGTGTACCTGGAAAGCGGTGCCATGGGGCGAGCGGCGGTTCCAAGCGGTGCATCTACCGGCGAAAGGGAAGCCCTTGAACTGCGCGATGGCGATATGGAGCGTTATATGGGCAAAGGTGTTACCCAGGCGGTCGATAATGTCAACCGCGCCATTGCCGACTCCCTTATTGGCTGGGAGATAACCGATCAGGCTGGAATCGACGCGAAGCTGATAGCGCTCGACGGCACCGAAACCAAATCCAATCTGGGTGCTAACGCCATGCTGGGTGTTTCCCTGGCGTGTGCCCGCGCTGCTGCCGAGGAGTCCGGCTTGGCACTATTCCAATACATCGGCGGGCCAAACGCCAAGGAACTGCCCGTACCCCAGATGAACATTATTAACGGCGGCGCCCATGCCGACAACAATGTCGACATCCAGGAGTTCATGATAATGCCGGTGGGTGCTTCCTCTTTCAAGCAGGCCCTACAGATGGGGGCCGAAATCTTTCACACCCTTAAAAAGGTGCTTAAAAACAAAGGCTACAGCACCGCTGTGGGCGATGAAGGGGGCTTTGCCCCGGACCTGAAAAGCAATGAAGAAGCACTTCAGGTTATCATGGAGGCCATTGAGACCGCCGGCTACAAAGCTGGGGAGGAAGTCCTGCTGGCTCTGGATGTAGCCGCATCTGAAATATTCAGCGCTGGCGTCTATACGATGACCAACGGAACAAAAGCGCAAAAAATGAACGCGCAGGAGATGGTAGACTTCTACGCTGACCTGGTGGAGCGCTATCCCATCATCTCCATTGAAGACGGCATGGCGGAAAACGACTGGGACGGCTGGAAATTATTGACTGAACGGCTGGGAGATAAGGTTCAGATTGTCGGTGACGACCTGTTTGTCACTAACACCAGCATTCTGCAGAAAGGAATTGAAAAAAACATTGCTAACTCCATCCTCATAAAGGTCAACCAGATCGGTACTCTGACAGAAACGCTTGAAGCGATCGAAATGGCTAAGCGTGCCGGCTATACTACAGTTATCTCACACCGCAGCGGCGAAACTGAGGATACCACCATTGCAGACCTGGCGGTAGCGACCAACGCCGGCCAGATAAAAACCGGATCACTATGTCGTACCGACCGCATCTGCAAATATAACCAGCTGCTGCGGATTGAAGATGACCTGGACAATGTGGCACAGTACAACGGGTACAAGGTATTCTACAATCTCAAACACCTCAAGGGTTGATCCTCACATCCTGCAGCTAACGTTTTAATTGCAGTAAAGACACAAAAAAGCCCGCCGATCGGCGGGCTTTTTTGTGTTACCTGTCAAGTTTTACAATCTTTTCTTACAGCGCATCAATGATGGCGTTCAAGGTCTTACTTGGGCGCATCTGCGCAGTGACTTTCGCAAGCTCAGGCTTGTAGTATCCGCCAATATCAACCGGCGACCCCTGCGCTGCCAGAAGCTCTGCGTTGATGTTGTCTTCATTAGCCTGCAGCTCTTTGGCCACCTTGGCGAACTTCTCCTTCAGAGCTGAATCCTTGCTCTGCGCAGCCAATGCTTCGGCCCAGTACAGAGCCAGGTAGAAATGGCTGCCACGGTTGTCAATTTCATTGACCTTCCGTGATGGACTCCTCTCATTATCGAGGAATTTCTCCACCGCCTGATCCAGTGTCTCGGCCAAAAGTGCGGCTTTTTCGTTCTTAAACACTTTGGCAATCTGTTGCAGAGAAGGTACGAGGGCGCAGAACTCACCCAGTGAATCCCAGCGCAGATGCCCCTCCTTCAGGAACTGCTGGACGTGCTTGGGTGCAGAACCACCAGCACCTGTTTCGAACAACCCACCCCCCTGGATAAGGGGAACAATCGAGAGCATCTTGGCGCTGGTGCCGAGCTCCAGAATCGGGAACAGGTCAGTGAGGTAATCACGCAGTGCGTTGCCAGTAACCGAGATGGTATTCACACCGCGGCGGACCCGCTCGACGGAGAACTTCATAGCTGCAACCGGCTCAAGGATCCGAATATCCAACCCTGTAGTATCAAACTCTGGCAGATATTTATTCACCTTTTTAATGATCTCCGCATCGTGGGCACGGTTTTCGTCCAGCCAGAACACAGCAGGCTCGCCGGAATCTTTGGCGCGGGTTACCGCCAGTTTGATCCAATCCTTGATGGGGATATCTTTGGTCTGGCAGGAGCGGAAAATATCGCCCTCGTCCACCTTCTGCTCCATCAGGGTTTCACCGGCGGAGTTTACCACGCGGATACTCCCGGCAGCCGGTGCGATGAAGGTCTTGTCGTGAGAACCGTACTCTTCAGCCTTCTGTGCCATGAGCCCAACGTTGGACACACTGCCCATGGTGGCGGGATCGAACTGGCCGTTGCGCTTACAATCCTCGATGATCTCACGATATATAGTGGCGTAGCAGCGATCGGGAATCATGGCAATAGTATCCTGCAGCGCGTCATCCCTGTTCCACATCTTGCCACCGTCGCGTACTACGTTGGGCATCGATGCATCGACGATGATATCGTTGGGGGCATGCAGGTTGGTAATGCCACGGCTGGAATCTACCATGGCCAGAGCCGCGTTCTTCTCGTAGCAGGCATTGATATCTGCTTCGATCTGCGCTTTTTTAGCCGCAGGGAGACGATCAAGCTTGGAAAGAACGTCACCCAGACCGTAATCTACACTGGCGCCAATCTCTTTGAGCTCCGCTTTATATTTATCCAGCGCATCGGCGAAGTAAACGGAAACGGCATGCCCGAACATGACCGGGTCAGAGACCTTCATCATGGTCGCCTTGAGGTGGAGTGAAAGGAGCACCCCCTTCTCCTTAGCTTCTTTATTGATCTGCGTATAGAACTTGCGCAGCTCCGCTACCTTCATGGTAGATGAGTCGAGAACCTCGCCTTCCAGCAGCTTCAAACCTTCCTTGAGCGTGGTGACCTTCCCACTGGGCTCAACAAATTCATACTTAACCGTATCTGCCTTGTCCACAGTCACAGACTGCTCGGTGGAGTAGAAATCGCCAGATTCCATGTGGGCAACCCGGCACTGTGAATTTTCCGGCCATGCTTTCATCATTCTGTGCGGATTTTTCTGCGCATTCTTTTTAACTGCAGCAGCGGCGCGGCGGTCGGAGTTACCCTCACGCAGAACCGGGTTTACTGCAGAACCGAGACATTTTGCATAGCGCTCTTGCAGAGCCTTTTCTGCGTCATTTTTGGGTTCCTCAGGGTAGGCAGGAATGTCATAGCCTTTTTCCTGCAGTTCCTTGATGCAGGCCTGTAGCTGCGGTACAGAAGCACTGATATTCGGCAACTTGATAATATTGGCTTCAGGATCCTGAGTCCATGCGCCCAGCTGGGCCAGATTATCCGCAACCTTCTGCTCTGCGGTCAACTTCTCGGGAAAATTTGCAAGAACGCGGCCAGCGAGGGAAATATCACTAGTCTCTACTTCGATGCCAGCATCATTGGTGAATCCTTGTACAATGGGCAACAACGAGTACGTTGCCAACGCAGGTGCTTCGTCAATTTCTGTCCAGACAATCTTCGACATGTTCTCTCCTTAGTTGTGTTAAATCATTCATTACCAATAGATCATCTCCATAAGGCTACGCGGGAGCCCATGCAGGCACACCCGAACTAGATAGATGATCCAGCAACAAAACTACCAATATTTCCTCTCTTCACATCCGAAACATCAATAGCTTACATCTTTTTATACATTTTATATTTATAGCTCAGTTTTTCGCTGCAAAGCGGAGCGCAATCCAACCTGACACTACCACCTGATTTCAGCACCGTATACAGTATACAGTACCCCTGGGACTGTCAAGGGAAAAGCCGGTCACAACTAAACCAAGCGTGGCGCGCAAACCACATATAAAGTTGCAGAATCACATGGCTTTAAGTTTGCCGACAATGGTACTCGCGATGCCGACATAGGTGGCCGGGGTAAGATTTTGCAGGTAACTCTTATCCCTCTCCGGTATCTCTAACTGAGCCACAAATGCAGCTATAACTTCAGGGGTAATCTGTTGCCCCCGCGTGAGATCTTTGAGTTTTTCGTATGGATTCTCTATCCCTGCCTTGCGCATCACGGTTTGGATCGGCTCTGCCAACACCTCCCAGGCATTGTCTAAATCGCGTGCCAGGATCCCCCTGTTGAGTTTCAGTTTCCCCAACCCCTTCAGGGTGGACTGGTAGGCAATCAAACTATACCCAAACCCAACCCCCATATTGCGCAACACGGTAGAATCGGTCAGGTCGCGCTGCAGACGTGACACAGGAAGTTTCGCAGACAAATGGTGCAAAATCGCGTTAGCCAGCCCGCAGTTACCTTCAGAATTTTCGAAATCTATGGGATTCACTTTATGCGGCATGGTAGATGAGCCGATTTCACCTTTTACGGTTTTCTGCCCAAAATAACCCATTGAGATGTAGCTCCAGATATCCCGGTTCAAATCAATCAGCACGGTATTCCAGCGGGATATGGCATCAAACAGTTCCGCCATATAGTCGTGCGGTTCAATCTGGGTCGTAAATAAATTCTGCGTCAGCTTCAAATCATCTTCAATGAGTCTGCGACTCAACTCAAGCCAGTCAACATCAGGGTATGCCGCCATATGGGCATTGAAGTTACCTACGGCGCCGTTGAGCTTCCCCAACAATTCCACTGCATCGATCCTACGTTTCTGCTGGCGCAGACGCGCTACAAAAACCGCGAGTTCCTTGCCGACGGTAGTAGGGGAGGCGGTTTGGCCGTGGGTGCGCGCCAGCATCGGGACCTCTTTAAACTCCTCTGCCTGGCGCCATAGTAGATCGATAATTCCCTCCTGCTTTGCCCCGATTACCTCCAGACCATCTTTAAGCATCAGCGCATGGGAGAGATTGTTGATATCCTCGGAGGTGCACGCAAAGTGGATGAATTCCGCCACGCTGGCAATGGAAGTTCCTGCAACCTTCTCTTTAATGTAGTATTCAACCGCTTTCACATCATGATTGGTGACTGCTTCTATCTCCTTGATCCGTTGCGCTTCCTGTGGGGAAAAATTATCCACCAGCGCTTTTAATTCATCAACTTCCAACGCACCAAGAGGGCGGCACTCAGGAATCTGCCGCTCGGTGCTGATCCGCAGCAGCCAGGCGACCTCCACCTTGACCCGATTGCGCATTAACGCATATTCGGAAAAACACCCCTGCAGTTCACTGACCTTGCTGGCATAACGCCCATCAATAGGGCTGATAGCGGTTATCATGCAAAAATACTCCTTAATTTTAAATGCTGCAAATCACCCCGACCGGGCCAGGCAAGTAGCCCGATTAACAGTTGAAGACCGCCAAACATCCAACATTCTTGCGGTTCTCAATCTGCACCCGGCGCATAAAATCCGTCCCCTGCGCGTACGCACCCAAGTACGCGCGAAGCGGAGAATATACCCTACAATGGCGCGAAAATGCAATAACACCTCTGCGGGCCAGGCTCCTCCCCCTTTTTCACCATATGCATGGTGCTCTACTCGCAAACAACCCGTTCCCCTTTTGGCTTGCAAATTGCTTTTCTGAGTTTACTATAGGAGCGAACGTTCACTATTATTTGCGTTTCTTTCATATCCACACAGAAGAGCAGGATTCAATCTGTATCCACGGAGACTTCAATGAAATTCATGTTTAAATTGCTCCTTGCCATTATTGTCCTGGTCATTATCAGCCTCGGCGTGGGAGTGTACTATCTCGATACCATAGCTAAAAAGGCCATTGAGTTCGGCGGCACCGAGGCACTGGGACTCACAACTTCTCTTGGAGAAATTGACATCGCCTTGCTGGACGGGCGCACGTCGCTCAAAAACCTCCATATCGCCAATGTGGAGGGATTTGACGCCGACAGTCTGATGCGACTCGGTAGCGGCACTATAGCGGTGAACCTGCAGTCCCTTACAGAAAAAACGGTGATTATTCCGGAGATAAGCTTTTCCGACCTGACCCTGAATATAGAGCAAAAAGAACGCACCTCCAACGTCGGCATCCTGCTGCAACACCTGAATGCTGCAACACCCACCAAAGCACCACAGGAGCAGAAGACTACAGCGCAACAAGACAGCGAAGCTGCAGCCAGACGGTTTATTATTGAGCGTGTGGTTTTAAACAAGATCCGGGTAAACGCTAAAATAAGTGCCCTGAATAATGTCATCACCGATACGAGCATAACCATCCCTTCCATCCGGCTAACCAATATCGGCAAATCCGCTGATGGACTGCCCATGCAGGAGATAATCCGCGAGCTGGTTTCCGCAATCCTGCACACCTCTATAAAAAGCTCAGGCACCCTCTCCTCCTCCCTTGCGGGTTTACTGGATGGAAAAAATATCGATCTGGACAGCCTGAAACAGAGCCTCTCCGGTCAGATGCAGCAAAAAACTGGCGCTGAGATAGATAAAGTCAAACAAAAATTGTTGCAGGATGCAAAACTGCCCCAGGAACGCAACGAACAGCTCCAACAGCAGACCGATGGAGCAGCAAACAAACTCAAAGGGCTGTTTAAGCGTGAGTAAAGATAGGACTACGCAGATACCAGCTGCCACCTTCAGCCTCGATTCGAGGCTGGCCGCAGACTGCCACAAACTATTGAGCACACCTGAAAGCGATATCCTGCTCGTGAATAAACGTCTGTTCCGGCCGTGGTTCATCCTGGTGCCCTACACCAATATGCATGAACTGATAGATCTGGCGCCGGAACAACTGAGGACAGTTATGCACCAGATAGCTATCCTCACCCGGTTTATGCGTACCGAATACCGGCCGGATAAAATAAACACGGCAACCATCGGCAATGTGGTGAGTCAATTGCACATCCATATCGTCGCGCGCTATCATGATGACCCGTGCTGGCCTGGCACGGTATGGGGCTGGTCACCGAACGAGCAGAACCAAATAAAGCAACCGCACAGCGCGCAACAATATTCAGCTGCTGAAGTTGAGGTGATAAAGCAAAAACTCCTGCACATCCCGGACCTGCTATCTTAACCCCTGAACCTTGCTTCTATTGACGAACGTAAAAAAGCTGCCCAGGCAAAATGCCGTTGGGCAGCTTTTTAATAACCTGGCGGCGGTTTGAAAAAGGTTTACTTGATCCACACCGTCTGGATGTTGACAAACTCCCTGATGCCATAATATGACAGTTCGCGCCCAAATCCCGAGATCCCTACTCCGCCAAAAGGCAGCCGCGGATCACTCTTCACCATGCCATTGACAAACACCGCTCCGGCACGGATCTGTGCCGCCAAGGCCTCACCTCTGGCGGCATCAGCCGTCCATACACTTCCCCCTAAACCGAATGGTGTATCATTGGCTACATGCAGAGCTTCAGCCTCATCCTTGACCCGGATAAAAATCGCCACCGGTCCAAAAAACTCCTCACTATAGGCCGGCATCCCTTTATCAACCCCCGCAAGGATGGTAGGTGGATAAAACGCTCCTTTACCGCAGGGCTTGCCCCCCAGCTCAACCTTGGCGCCACGTTTTACACTGGCGAGCACCTGTTCGTGCAACTGCAGCATCAGATCCTCACGCGCCTGTGGTCCGATCTGCGTTTTTGCATCGACAGGATCCCCTACCTTCAAGGCCTGCATACCGGCTTTGAATTTCTCCAAAAACTTGTCGTAAACGGCGTCGACAACGATAAAACGTTTGGCCGCGATGCAGCTCTGCCCCGAATTAAGGCATCGGGCCCTCACCCCGACAGCAGCGGCTTCATCCAGATCGGCATCTTCCAGCACTACAAATGGATCGCTGCCACCCAGTTCCATGACCGATTTTTTCAGCATCTCCCCCGACTTTTGCGCTACTTTGCTCCCCGCGATCTCACTGCCAGTCAGAGTCGTTGCTATTATCCGCGGATTTTCTATCACCTTATCCACCTTGCCTGAACCGATCATTAAGGTACGGAAAATATTTTGTGGAAAACCGGCAGCAACAAAAACCTCTTCAATAGCAAGGGCGCAGCCCGGTACATTTGAAGCATGCTTGAGCACCCCGGCATTTCCAGCCATCAACGCTGGAGCCGCAAAGCGGAACACCTGCCAAAAGGGGAAATTCCATGGCATCACCGCCAGCACGATCCCCTGGGGGCGAAACGCAACATAGGATTTCCCTGCGTCACTCTCCAGGGGCTCATCAGCCAACATCTGCTGTGCATTTTCAGCGTAGTACTTACACACAACGGCGCACTTCTCGATCTCCCCAACCCCTTCAGTAATGGGTTTACCCATCTCGCGCGCCATCAGCAAGGCAAACTCATCCTTCCGCTGGAGCAAGATGGTGGCAGCTTTCAGCATCAACTCCTTGCGCCAGGAAAAATCGGTGGTGCGCCACTGCAGGTACGTCTGGTGCACAGCCTCAATGGTCTGTGCTACTTTTGCATCAGACCATTCGGTGTAGACCTTCATCACTTCACCAGTTGTTGGATTCAACGATTCAATAGCCATTCTTTTCCCCTCCGCAGCATAAAACTTCCCCATTCAATTGAATTTTCTGTATTTACCCTTTCAACCTTGCCTTGAACACGGTTCTACCCTAATTCTGCACCATACGTGGAGTCTTAGCAAGATCAAGGCAGGATTAACCGCCTATTCAATCTCCCATAATATCCACATGCCTCTTGCCCCCTTGCCCCTTTTCTGCAATAGTTCGGCTGCTGTACCACCATCAAAACTTCGAACGAGGGAGAAAGCGTTTGGACTGGAAGAAAACATTCGACTCTATGGGCCTGAACGGCACCAAATGGCAGTGGCGCATTATTCGCTGGCAACACCGAGCGGAACAACTCCGGCGCGGCAACAATCCATTTGACATCTCTGCCAGCAAAGTACTGATCCTGACAAACCTGCTGCTGTTTTCCGCCCTGGTTATACGCGGGGCGGCCAGCGGTCACGGCCTGGGCAGCATCTTAAACCCAGACAGCAGAACCCTGCTCGAATTAGGAGCCCAGTGGTGGCCGCTGGTGATAGATCAGGGGCAGTGGTGGCGCTGCGTAACCTATGCCTTCACCCATGGTGGATTGATCCATCTGGCTTTCAATATGATGGTGCTGTACCAGGTTGGCCCGCAACTGGAACAGGAGATCGGCACTGGTGGTTTTACCTTTCTCTACCTGTTTACTGCCCTGGCAGCGACATTCTTGGGGTTGTTCTGGCATCCGGGTGTGATTGTAGTTGGCGCGTCCGGCGCCTTGTTCGGCTTGATTGGCTTCTCTGTTACCTACTTCCACCGCGTCGGTGGCAGATTTGCTCATGCCCAGCGCGATTTCATGCTGAAATGGGCCGCGTTCGCGTTTATCTTCGGGCTGCTGCTCGGCGCAGACAACGCCGCCCACCTCGGTGGAGCCTTAAGTGGAGCTGCGCTGGGAGCTATCTTTCCCATTTCGGTACAAAAAAGGCGTGGTCTCGCCCCACTGATCAACATATTATTTATTGGTAGTAGCGCTATTATTCTATTAAGCCTTGTAATGTTAGTAGCTTCCTGGTTTTAAGTGCAGCGGTAGAAAGCTAAGCAATGCTATGCCCAAGAAAAAGATACCTGCGACAGCGGCAACCAAGGTTTTGCGCCAGCATGGGAAAAATTTCAGCGTACATCCATACAAATATGAACCCAAGGGGGGCACCGCATCTTCTGCCCGAGGGTTAGGGGTAGATGAGCACCAGGTGATTAAAACTCTGGTGATGGAGGATGAACACGCCACCCCCTGTATAGTGCTCATGCACGGAGACCGCAGCGTTTCCACCAAGGAGCTGGCGCGCTACATTGGATGCAAAAACATCAACCCGTGCAACCCGGATGTGGCCCAACGCCATACCGGTTACATGACCGGGGGAACTTCTCCGTTTGCGACACGAAAAATATTGCCGCTATATATCGAAGAGAGCATCCTGTCTCTGGCTGAAATATATATAAACGCCGGCAGACGTGGCTTGCTGGTTAAAATTACCCCCGGTGACCTAAACACCATCCTCAACCCTGTACCTGTACATGTGGCGAGATAAAAAATCTTCTGGGTCCCCCGAACACATGCTTCATGTCCTGATTTAACCGTGCTGACACAATAAAACCTGAGGGGGTCATTGCAGCGCATGCACTATAATGGAGAAGACAATATCTCTGAAACCAGCGCCATCATTGTAATGACACGCTATCCGGAACCAGGACAGGTAAAAACCCGCCTGATTGACCGGCTGGGTAGTGAAGGATCCGCCAGGTTACATGAAAAGATGGCACAACACACCATTGCAGCGCTGGAGCCTTTGGGTGACATTAATGGCGCTGATATATTTATATTTTTCTCCGGAGGAACCTCCGCTAAAATGCGGGCCTGGCTTGGAGAAAAATTAAAATATGCGCCGCAGATTACAGGTGATCTAGGCGCAAAAATGGCACACGCATTGGAACAGGTGTTCAACGCCGGGTACAATAGAGCCATAATATTGGGCACCGACTGCCCCGACATCGACTCCACCACCATCATCAAAGCACTGAAAATGCTGCGTTGGGCTGAGGTGGTACTGGGCCCGGCAAAAGATGGCGGCTACTACCTCATGGGCCTGAGCAAACCATGCAGAGAACTATTCCAGAATATCGAATGGGGCAGCGCCCAGGTACTGTCCCAGACCTGCAGAGCTGCCGAGATGCAGAATATGAGCGTAAAATTTCTCCATACCCTGCGCGACATAGACACCCCGGAAGATCTGAAACATATAAAATGCCCCTTTTTACTCCCCTGAAGTGTATACCATAAACGTTATGCGACCGTGCTTACGCCAATATGATGCTATCAATCATAATCCCAACGCTGAATGAAGAAGAAAACATTGTTACCACCCTGCGCACAGCCATCGACCACTGTGCCGACCCGGGCAGGTGCGAAATCATCATGGTCGATGGAGGAAGTACTGACAGAACCAGCGCCATCGCACGTGCACTAGCACCAGAAATTGAAACCGCTGGCGGGCGCCTTCATGTATTGAACTCCCCCTGCGGCCGCGCACGCCAGATGAACCATGGGGCAGAACACGCATGCGGTGATATTCTATTGTTTCTCCACGCCGATACCATCCTGCCAGACAACTATGACATCTGTATAAAATCAGCCCTTGATCCTGAACAGTCAGATCTGGGAGCTTTTCGCCTTGCTGCCAACATGCATACCCCCGGCATGCGCTGGATATGCTGGTGGGCCAATCTACGCGCATCCCTGTTTTCTCTGCCTTATGGTGACCAGGCTTTGTTTATCCGGCGACGCGACTTCCACCGTCTGGGGATGTTTGCCGTACTGGAAATCATGGAAGACTTCGCCTTTGTACGTACAGTAAAACACCACGGCGGCACAATTCGCATCCTCCCCCATGAGGTGGTCACCTCGGCGCGCCGGTGGCAAAAACAGGGCTTTCTATTCACTACTCTGTGTAATCAAGCCATACTTCTGGGCTATCTCCTCCAGGTTCCTCCTAGCCTTCTGGCACGCTGGTATCGGCGTTAAAGTTAGGGTCAACGGCTTGAATGCAGGCATATCGCCTTATTCCATGAACGTGGAAAGTTGCCGGTACCTGAATCGCAGAATCTACTGCCGGACCACCTTTTCAGTCCCTGCAGTACTTTATAGTATTATTTAATGGTTGATCAATAACCTGTTCCCTGCAATTTACCCCCTGCAAAAGGATAGCGCCCAGGCTTCGAGCACCGCAGCCTAGCCATAGCTCAGGCAGCGGCCTGCCCAGCCTCATCGACCTGTGATATCAGCCAGAACTTACCTATCCAGCGTTTCCTGTTACCCTCAAGGTGAAAACCACCTTCGGCATCACTTATTTCGCTCGAGGTTTTAAGTATTCACGCTACGCCACAGGGTACAAAACATACATAAATACTTCCATTGCCCCCTCGGTAACCCATAGGCCGGCCTCCTGACCTCGTGGTAGCGGCAATTTATCCCCTTTCCCGCCGTAGAAGCACGCTCGATCGTGCCGCTAAAAATGACGTAAAATCCAACGAATTCAGCGCTATCCTCCCTTTATCTCTATACGTAGATCCAGACTTGCTTATTACTCTCTATTTTTTCTCTATCCAGGTGTGTCTGTAACTCTGGCGTCTGACATCCATTCTGTGGTATCTATCCCCTTTCGCATGCATGTTCTCCTTAAGTTTTCTCATTATAGCGACTAGTGAAGTAACAGAAGAGCTTGGGCGAGCAAAGCTATTTCTGTTCTCAGGTATGAGAGTTTGTTATTTTTTCGATTATTTATTAGACTCGTTTTTGTGTACCAAGAACAACCTTTCACTTTCAAATATTACTTGTTACAATAATTGGAAACCGGAGAGCAGGGAGGCACTAACATAATGTTAAAAAGTTTACTGATTGTCGATGACTCTCCGGTAGCACGTATGATTATCAAGAAGTGCTTACCGCCTGACCATGGGCTGACGATTCACGAGGCCGGTAATGGCAAAGAAGGGGTTGAAAAATATCACGCGCATAATCCCGATCTAACCCTTATGGATCTTACTATGCCGGTGATGGATGGTTTCGAAGCCCTGGAGTGCATTCGCACCACCGATCCAGATGCCGTGATTATTGTAGCGACAGCAGATATACAGGAGAAGGTTATCCAGCGAGTACAAAACCTTGGCGCCCTGTACACCATGAAAAAACCCCCATCCAGAAAAGCTCTGGAAGAAGCATTGCACCGCGGAGCAGAAGCATTTAAACGGGTGCAAAAATGAACGCACTTGCCGAGCAAATATTCTCCTCAGATGAGAAGGATATTCTGCAGGAAGTGATGAACATAGCCTTCGGCCAGGCCACAGCTGAACTAGCTGAGGTTATAGATATTTTTGTTATTTTAAGCGTACCTTACATTAAAGTGATTGAAGGTTCCGACCTGCCCGGATACTTTCTTACGGAACTTGACGGTTCCTACGTTATTAACCTTATTGAGCAGAATTTCATTGGCAAATTCAGCGGACAGGCGCTGCTTATTTTCCCTTCTGGGGCTGAAAAAGAACTGATAAAGCTCTTCAATCAGGAAAATGAAGCTGAATCCTATGGCGTGGACATAGACACTCTCGAGCGCGAAACCCTGCTTGAAGTGGGGAACATCCTTATTGGAGCATGCATAGGTAAAATCACTGAACTCCTTAATGATTGTGTGACCTACGATCCGCCGCGCCTGGTGTTACAGGACCTGTCACAGGCCTCTCCATCTCAATTTCCCATCGAAAAAGACAGTTATGCTATATCCATCCGTACTGTTTTCCGTTTTGAGCAACAAAATGTTGAAGGCTATCTGTTTCTAATTACCAGGCAACGCTCTATACAGTGGCTCAAAAAGGCATTGCAGTCATTTCTGGAGTCATTCATGTGATTTTCGCACAGATTTTTGACACCATCAATAGTGGCCTCCTCGTAATTGACCGTGACATGAGCGTCAAATACTGGAACAGGTGGATGGCCATGCACAGTGGAATCAGTGTGGATAAGATTGTCGGCACCTCCCTATTCAGTCATTTCCCGGCATTGGATCGACCAGATTTCCGCCGCAACTGCAAATCCGTCTTCCAGTTTGGGAATTTTTGCTATTTTTCCCAGCGCCTGCACAGGTATATCTTCCCCATGCCGGCGCAAGGTTCGCTGGCGGATTCTTTCGACTACATGCAACAAAGCTGCTCTATCGGACCCCTGCGCAACCAGAACAACGAAATAGAGATGCTCTATATTTCGGTGCAGGATGTTACCGAAGTGGTTTCCTACCAAAAAAAACTGATCTCCATGAACAACACCGACTTGTTAACCGGAGTATATAACCGCAACTACATGGAATCACACCTGACCAGGGAGATCGAACGTTGTAGACGCTACGACCACACCATGTCATTACTGATGATCGATGTTGATCTATTCAAGACCATCAACGACAGTTATGGGCATCCCTGTGGCGATTATGCCCTGAAAACCATATGCGAACGGATCGTAGCCAATATCCGCAAAAGCGATGCGCTCATCCGTTATGGTGGTGATGAATTTTGCGTAATTATGCCGGAGACTGCCGCAAAGGATGCATATAGAGTCGCCGAGACTGTACGTCGATCAATCAGCGAACGCCCCTTTACCTTTGCAGGGGTGACATTTTCCGCCACCATAAGTGTCGGCGTGGCCGCCCTCGAGCACGTCAGCGATGATGTGGAAAGCATGCTGAAAAAAGCGGACGAAGCGCTCTACTGCGCCAAACAATCGGGCAGAAACAGCGTAACTTAACTTAACAATGTTTGCTTACGCGAAAGAGGATGGCGCATGAAACTTTTCAACACCATAGCTAGCGCGATTCCCTGGAACAAATGTGCACTCCTCGCGCTGAACTCAAAAAAATTGTTGAATGTGGGCTGAAAGCTCCGCCGGGGGAAAATGCCTGGACCACGGAGTTTGTTATAGATTGAAGATAGCAGCGTTTTACCGGAATTCCACAAACTGCATCCAGCCAACAACGCGGTGCAGCACCCCCGCGATGAGCGCCTGCCATATAGCTATCCCTTGAGCAGCACGGGGGGGATCCTGAGTTCACATGGGATCCCCGCTTGGCACAACCCGCATGGGGTGTCGCCGAGACCGTAGTGTTCGCTGACATAAGGGGTTGTAACCTGGCGGATATATCTGAAGCAACGTTCTTTATCGTGCCCCGACTCGGCGTCTATGGCGGCGACGGGGCAGCGCCTGATACAGGCACCGCAGGTATTTTTCGCATACCACAGACACCAGGCATGGTGATCATCTCCGTAGGGACGTTTACTTACAGGCAGGGGCAGTGGAGCTACCACAGAACCGAAGCGTACTGCTTTGCCAGAACGGGTTATAAGGCCATCAGAGAGGCCGAAGGTTCCGAGCCCGGCAATAAAAGCTGCATGGCGCTCCGACCAGTTGGAGGCGATGCCGAACTGCGTTGATTTCCGATAGGCAAAATCGGGCAGAAGCTCCGGTGCCACTGCGGGATACCCGGACTCTGTCAGGGTTCTGGCCAGGTGATGCCGCAGGGCACGATTGAATTGTTCGCCATAAAAGCGCGAAGCCGCCCAGCGCCGGGCCGGTACGGAGGTCTGTAGGCGTTGGTCCATTAGGATTGCA
>CAYUJC010000047.1:3888-20300 GCA_964444945.1 uncultured Desulfuromonas sp. | reverse complement strand
CAGGGTTTTACCCATTAGAGTTCCGGGGACAGGGCGTTCCGAAGACAATATATTTGCATTTGACAACCGTCCAATACCCGCTATCTTTTCTACACAGACCAGAAGCGCACACACTGTAGCTCCGGGCGACCCTCATCACTTTACCCAACGGGGAAACCGTTGGCAGCAGATGTTTTTCTGTGGCGGCGATTATCGTGCCTCCAGCTCTCCCTGCAGCTCTCTTATGTCCGACTGGCTTGTCAAGTATCAGGTTGAGCTCTGGGCGTGGTGAGACGCCACGCCCAGAGCAACTTTCGCGAGAACTGGCAGTAACATCTTTGGCAGGAACAGTTGATAGGACGAACACTTCATCCCCAGAAGCCTGGCCAAAGGGAAGAGACTAGAGAATTGAAGGTAAGGTAAACATCTATTAAGTGAATCTCGGAAACGAGGAGTAATGGAGAGCACATGCAGTCATCCTTGCAATATGCGTCCCTCATCGTTTATACCCTGGTGGCCGTCCTCCTGGTGGGGGCCATGCTCCTTGCCACCTGGTGGTTCGGGACAGGAACAGCCGGCCACAACAAGAAGACGCCGTATGAATCCGGCATCATCCCGTCTGGTTCCGCCAGACTCCGTCTCTATATTCCTTTTTATCTTCTGGCGATCTTTTTCATCGTCTTCGACGTCGAGAGTGCCTTTATCTTTACCTGGGCGGTGGTCTGGGATCAGCTGGGGCTGGCCGGGCTGCTGCACATCACTTTTTTTATCGTTGCGCTACTCCTCGGCCTTGTCTGGATCTGGTTAAAGGGTGGCCTGGAATGGGGGCCGTCGAGAATGCGGGAAGAGAGGGGTGACAATGAAGCGTAATGCGACAGATGAAATCCCGGACAATATCCTCCTGACCCGCCTTGACGATATGATCAACTGGGGGCGGGCCAATTCACTCTGGCCGATGTTCTGGGGCCTCTCCTGCTGCTTTGTCGAGATGATGGCCGCCTTTACCTCCCGGCTGGATATCGCCCGCTTCGGCGCCGAGGTGTTGCGCGGCTCGCCGCGGGAAGCCGACCTGATGATCACCTCCGGCACCATTTTTAAAAAAATGGCCCCGTCGATTCTCCGCCTCTATGAGCAGATGTCTGAACCCCGCTGGGTGATCTCCATGGGCAGCTGTTCCAACTCTGGCGGCATGTATGACGTCTACAGTGTCGTGCAGGGGATCAACCAGATCCTGCCGGTGGATGTCTATGTGCCCGGCTGTCCACCCAGGCCGGAAGCATTGCTCCAGGGATTGATCCTGCTCCAGGAAAAAATACGCTCTGGAGAACGTCCTGCCCGTTCCATCCTGCATATGGCCGGCGGCAACCAGGGAACGACGACGCCGGTACTGATCGACGGGCTGAGCAAATCCCGGGATAACCGCGGCCCCGGCATGGCCGGGACTCCCAAACGGGGGACATCGTTGCAGCAGCCACATTTTGCAGGCTCGCGCACGGTCGATATGTGGCGCCCACCGGCAGTTCGCCATGACTATCCGGAATTTGGTCTTGCCGGCGAACTCGAGGCTACCTTTCCCGGCAAAGTCGTGCTTGATGCAACGGCAACCGATATGCTCACCTATAAGGCACCGGCCGAACTGGTTCCGGAGGTGCTCGCCTTCCTGAAGAACCGGCCGCGCCGCGCGTTTCGCCGCCTGGAAGATATCGCCGCCGTAGACGAATCCTGCCGCCGCGACCGCGGTCGCTACCCCGACTTCACCCTTAATTACCACCTGCTCTGTTTCGAGACGCCGGGATATGTGCGCGTCAAGACCGAGCTGAGCGGTGCCTATCCCGAGGTGCCGAGCATCACCAAGGTTTTTCCGGCGGCCAACTGGTATGAGCGGGAAGTCTTCGATATGTTTGGCCTCCGTTTTACCGGTCACCCCAACCTGCAACGCATCCTTATGCCGTCGGACTGGCAGGGCCATCCGCTGCGCAAGGAACATCCCTCCCGGGCCACCGAGATGGCCCCATATACGACGGCGGACGCGCGGGCGCACCAGTCGTTGCCGGCAACGGATTTTTTTGACCGGGTCGACGACGAGACCATGATTGTTAACCTGGGGCCGCAGCATCCCGGCACCCATGGCATTATCCGTTTTATGCTCAAGCTGGACGGGGAAGAGATCGTCGATATGGAAACCGACATTGGCTATCACCATCGCGGTGCGGAAAAAATCGGTGAACGACAGCACTGGAACCAGTTTGTCCCTTATACCGACCGCATCGACTATCTGGCCGGAGTACAGAACAATATGGCCTACCTGACCAGCGTCGAGCAGCTGTGTGGGATCACCGTGCCGGAACGGGCGACGGTTATCCGGGTCATGCTGGCCGAACTGTTTCGTATCGCCAGTCACCTTGTCTGGCTCGGCTCTTTCGCCGCCGATGTGGGGGCGATGACCCCGGTCTTTTATATGTTCACCGACCGGGAGAAGATCTTCGATATTGTCGAGATGATCACCGGTGGGCGGATGCATCCGTCCTGGTTCCGCCTCGGTGGGGTCACCGAAGATCTGCCCGAAGGCTGGCAGACGCCGGTACAGACGTTTCTTGATTGGATGCCCGCCCGTCTGCAGGACTATGACAATTTGCTCAAAACGAACCCTATCTTTGTCGCCCGCCTCAAAGGGATCGGCAAGATCACTCTGGATGAGGCCATGGAGTGGGGCATCACCGGCCCCAATCTGCGCGCCTGCGGTTTTGCCTGGGACCTGCGCAAAAAAATGGTCTACGGCGGCTATGACCGCTTTGATTTCGATATCGCAGTCGCCGAAGGGGGCGATTGCTGGGCCCGCTACCTGGTGCGGGTGGAAGAGATCCGGCAGTCGCTGCGCATTATCAGCCAGTGTCTCGCCGATATGCCCGACGGCCGCTGGATAACCGACGACTATCGCTATGTCCTGCCGGAAAAACAGGACACCCTGAAGGATATCGAGTCACTTATTCATGCTTTCGTCAACTCGTCCCGCGGCATGGCTCCGCCGCGGGGACAGAATTACTGCGCTACAGAAGCTCCCAAGGGGGAAAACGGCTATTTTGTCGTCTCCGACGGGTTGAATATCCCCTATCGAATGCGCATCAGGACCCCGAGTTTTCCGCATATCCAGGCCCTGCCGCTGATGTGTAAAGGCTGGTTGGTGGCCGATTTTCTGGCAATTGTCGGCTCGATAGATTTTGTCTTGGCCGACATCGACAGGTAATAACATGACTTCCGATGAACTGCGACAAACGCTTAAAAAAAAGATCAGCGCAGCGGTCACCCCCAGGGAAGCGGCGGTGGCGGTAATGAAAGAGCTGCAGGGCCATTATGGCTGGTTGACCGACGCGGCGCTCCGTGAAGCGGCGGACCTGCTCGGCCTGAGTCCACTGCAGGTTGAGGAGTTGGCGACTTTTTATGAGATGATCTACCGCCGCCCGGTCGGTAACAAGGTCGTCCATGTCTGCGACTCCATCTCCTGCTGGGCCATGGGCGGAGAAACCTTCCTCAGCCAACTCGAGGCGGAGCTTGGCATTCATGTCGGCGAGACCACGGCTGATGGCATGTTCACCCTGTTGCCGTGCTGCTGCCTCGGGAATTGCGGCAACGCCCCGACTATGCTGATCGGTGACAAGCTGTATGGCGAACTGTCCGTGGAGAAAGCCATGGCTATCTTAACCAACGAACGAGAAGAAAAAGAGAAAAGAGAGGCCCGGTAACCGTGGAACAACCCTTATTCCAACATAACAAGCCCGGGCGCTGTGTCACCTTTGCCGAGTATCGTGAGGAGGGCGGCTTTGGCGCGCTGAAGAAGGGCCTGCAGGAGATGTCGCCGGGCGAGGTGCAGCAGGCGGTGCAGGATTCAGGGCTACGCGGCCGGGGCGGGGCGGGTTTCCCCACCGGCAAGAAGTGGTCGTTTGTGCCGCAGGATCTGCCAGGACCGCGCTGGGTGATCTGCAACTGTGACGAGATGGAGCCGGGCACCTACAAAGACCGGGTCCTGCTCGAGGCCAATCCCTATTCGCTGCTCGAGGGGATGGTGCTGGCCGCGTACGCCATCGGTGCGCGGCAGGCATTTATCTTTATCCGGCGCGGCTATGAGACGGCCGCCGCCAACCTGCAGCGGGGCATCGACGAGTGTCTGGCGGCGGGGCTGCTTGGCGAGAACATTCTCGGCAGCGATTTTTCCTGTGATATCAATATGCACAGCTCTGCCGGGCGCTATATCTGCGGCGAAGAGACCGCCCTGATGAATGCGCTGGAAGGCAAACGGGCCAATCCTCGGGCAAAACCGCCTTTTCCGGCGGTGAAAGGACTCTGGGGTGGGCCGACGGTGGTCAATAATGTTGAGAGCCTGGCCAACGTGCCGGGGATTGTCGCCAAGGGGCCGGAGTGGTTCAAAGGGTTGGCCAAAACGCCGGAGGGGGCGGGGACGAAACTGTTCTGTCTCAGCGGCCATGTGGTTACCCCTTCGTGCTTTGAGCTGCCGCTCGGCATGCCGCTGGCTGAGATCATTGACGGCCCCGCCGGCGGCATGCGCCCAGGCAGCCGTTTTAAGGCCTGTCTGCCGGGTGGGGCCTCGACCCCGTTTTTTTCCGCGGGACAGCTGCCGGTACCGATGGACTTCGATGCCGTAGCCAAGGCCGGCTCACGCCTTGGCACCGGCGGAATCGTGGTCTTTGATCAGGATACCTGCATGGTTGCGGCGACGCTTAACCTGATCCGCTTCTATGCCCGTGAATCTTGCGGCTGGTGTACTCCCTGCCGGGAGGGGTTGCCCTATGTGCGTTATATGCTGGAACAAATTGAAGCGGGCGAAGGGAGCCGGGAATATATCAGCATCCTGCAGGACCATGTGCAGCTGCTGGACTATTCCTTCTGCGCTCTGGCGCCGGGGGCGATGGGACCGGTGCAGGGGCTGCTCAGCCATTTTATGGATGAACTGGAAGAACATATAGATACGGAGAGATGCCCCTTTACCGCCGGGAAAAATGGCGGCGCCTACACGCCACCTGGGGTTTAATGCCAAGCTGGACTGAAAGAAAATAAAAAATGCCAAAACTGATTATCGACAATATAGCCGTTGAAGTAGCCAAAGGCACAACCGTGCTGCAGGCCGCCCAGAGCGTGGGGATTCCCATTCCGCATTTCTGCTGGCACCCGGCCCTGGGCAAGGCGGGCGCCTGCCGGGTCTGTGCGGTGAAGATGATCGACGGGCCGGTCAAGGGCATCCAGATGTCCTGCATGCTCGACGCCCAGGATGGGATGGTCGTCTCGACCACCGATGTAGAGGCGATGGCGATGCGGCGTCAGGTGATTGAATGGCTGATGATCAGCCATCCTCACGACTGCCCGGTGTGTGACGAGGGCGGCGAGTGTCAACTGCAGGATTTCACCATCGCCGGCGGCCATGGACGGCGGCGCTATACCGGCAAAAAACGTACCCATGTCAACCAGTATCTGGGCCCGCTGATCGAGCATGAAATGAACCGCTGCATCCAATGTTATCGCTGCTCGCGCTTCTATGAGGAGTTTGCCGGCGGCACCGATTTCGGGGTCATGGGTATCGCTGATTGGGTTTATTACGGTCGCTTCGAAGACGGACCGCTGGAGTCGCCCTTCTCCGGCACTCTGGTCGATATCTGCCCGACCGGGGTCTTTACCGATAAAACCGCCCGCTTCCGGGCCCGCTATTGGGATTACGATATGGCCCCGTCTGTCTGCCCCCATTGTTCGCTCGGCTGCAATACGGTGCCCGCCGCGCGCTATCGTGAGCTGCTGAAGATTATCGCGCGGCGCAACGATGCGGTCAACGGCTGGTTTATCTGTGATAAAGGCAGGTTTACTAACAGCGCGGTCAATGCCGCGGAGCGGCCGCGAGAACCACTGGTCAACGGAGCCCCGGTCGCTTGGGACGAAGCTCTTGACACCCTGGTGCGCCATCTTCGGCAGGCAAGAGAAGACGGCGGCGCGGCCAGGCTGGCTATTGTCGGCTCTTCCCGCCTTTCCATGGAAGCGGCAACGTTGTTGCGTAACCTAGCTGACCAGACCGGGGCAGGATCACTGTGCTACTTTGTCGATAGGCAAGAAGCGCAACAGGCCGGGACGGTAACGGCCGGGCTGCAGGCGACAACAGCCGCGTCGATGGCCGAGGTCCAGGCGGCGGATCTGATCGGCCTGGTCAACTGCCGGCTCTTTAACGACGGGCCGATGATGGCGCTCGCCGTCCGCCAGGCCTGGCGTAACGGCGCCACAGTCTATCGGCTGGCGCCAGCCGATGCGGCGGAGGAAGAAAAGCTCCCCTTTGATCACCAAGCTGTCGCTTCACTTAGTGAAATCCCCATTGCCGATGCAAAAAATGCAGTTATCATTTTTGGCATTGGTAATGATGTGAAGACCACGGCGGCCGGTATCCAAGAGGCCATAAAGAAGGGCGCAAAAGTAACCTGCCTGTTGTCCGGGCCCAACTCTTTCGGGGCGGCGCTGTTGGCCGCGGAGCATGGTGCAACGTCACTGGCCCAGGCGATTGCCGATAAAAAAGTGCAGACGGTTATCGCCCTTGAGGCGGACATCCCGGAGGAATTATTGCAGGCAGTGACCGTGCAGGCGGCGTTTGACTGGCGCAATACGGCAACTGTCAAGGCCGCCCGGATTATCCTGCCGACCACGGCCTGGGTGGAGATGGACGGAACATATCTCAACAATGAGGGACGGGCACAACGCTTTAAAAAAGTGATGCAGGCGGGACTGCCGATTAAAGGTCTCGATCCCGCCCTGCACCCGCCGCGACACCATACCGCCGTTGTTCCCGGCGGGGCGCCGCGCCCGGTCTGGGAAATCATGGTCGATCTCATTGCAAGGTTGGAACCGGGAGAAAAGATTGAACTCTTTCCCGGCCGGTGGCGGAAATTAAGGCAGCTTGATGCGGAAGGAAATGGCTTGCTCTTGAGTGACAACGACGAGGAATAAGAGAATGACCGGCTCATTTATCGATATAGCGCTTATGCTCGGCAAAATCGGCCTGATCCTTCTGGTGATCCTGCTGCTTGCCGCCTATATGGTTCTCGCCGAACGAAAGCTACTCGGTTATATCCAGGAACGTCTCGGCCCCAACCGGGCAGGGTGGTGGGGGTTACTCCAACCGCTCGCCGACGGCATCAAGTTGATCACCAAGGAAGATGTCAAACCGGCCGGCGCCGATAAATGGCTGTTCTATCTGGCCCCGGCCATGGCGGCGATTCCGGCGATCATGATCTTTGCCGTTATCCCCTTTGGCCCGCCGCTCACCTTGTTCGGCCGCGAGGTGACCCAGCAGGTGATCGATCTGAATGTCGGGTTGCTGTTCTTTCTCGCTTTTTCCTCCATCGCCGTTTACGGCGTGGCGCTGGGCGGCTGGGCCTCGAACTCCAAGTACTCCCTTTTGGGCGGTATCCGCGGCCTGGCCCAGCTTATTTCCTATGAGATTCCTTTGGGGCTCTCGTTAGTTCCGGTGGTCATGCTGGCCCGGTCTTTTCAACTCTCCGAGATCGTTGCCGCCCAGCAGTCCTGCTGGTTTATCGTCTATCAGCCTTTGGCCTTCATCATTTTTCTGATCTCCATCTTTGCCGAGTGTAAGAGGATTCCTTTTGACCTTCCCGAGGCGGAAGGTGAGCTGGTGGCCGGTTTTCATACCGAATATTCCGGCATGCGGTTCGGGCTCTTTTTTGTCGGCGAATATATCAATATCATCGTCCTTGGCGCGCTGGCGGCCACCTTCTTCCTTGGTGGCTGGCATGGCCCGTTGCTGCCGCCGGTGGTCTGGCTTTTAATAAAAGTGCTGGCCGTTGCCTTTTTGTTCATCTGGGTTCGCGGCACGCTGCCGCGTATGCGCTATGATCAGTTGATGCATTTCGGCTGGAAGATCCTGACACCGCTGGCACTTGTCAATATTCTGGCCACTGGCTGGTTTATCGTATTAAAGGGGTAGTATGACTGTAATCAAGGGCATCACCGGGACTCTGCTTGGCATGTGGACGACTTGGAAACACATCTTCGGTCGCCCTGTCACTATCCGGTATCCCGAGGAAAAGCGTATCCCGTCGCCGCGTTTCCGGGCCAGGATCGTGCTGACCCGGGATCCGGACGGAGAAGAGCGGTGTGTCGCCTGCTACCTCTGTTCTGCGGCCTGCCCGGTGGACTGCATCTCCATGCAGTCGGCGGAACGGGACAACGGCCGGCGTTACCCCTCCTGGTTTCGGATAAATTTCTCCCGCTGCATCTTCTGTGGGATGTGTGCCGAGGCCTGCCCGACCATGGCTATCCAGATGACCCCGGATTATGAGATCTGCAACCGGGACATCATGAATCTCGTTTATGAAAAAGAGGACCTGCTGATCGACGGCTGCGGCAAAGCGCCGACATACAATTATTACCACCATGCGGGGATCGGCGTAACCCAGCCGCGCGGGACGGCGGCGGAAGAGAACCCGCCGGTTGACAGACGCACTTTGCTGCCCTGAACAAATAGAAAGCTTATTGAAATTTATGGCACAAATACTCTTCTATCTTCTGGCGGGGGTTATCATCATCGCCACTGTTCTGGCCGTCACTGAAAAACATGCAGTGCACGCCGTCGTTTACCTGGTGACCTCTTTTTTTGGCCTGGCGGTAGTTTTCTATCTGCTGGCCGCCCCGCTCATCGCGGTCTTTGAGGTGATCATCTATGCCGGGGCGGTCATGGTGCTGTTTCTGTTTGTAGTTATGATGCTCGATCGGGGCAATCCCGAGGAGGCGAAACGGCCCACCCTGATGCACTGCCTGCCAGCCCTGGTCCTGTCCGGAATTATTCTGGCCTCTCTGGTGCTGCTCCTTCTTTCGCAGCCTGTCCCCGGTATCAACGGGACCGACAGGTCTTTCTTGGGTGTTGAAGACTTTGCCCTGACTCTGTTCAGGAAATACGGCGTGGCCATTGAGATCATCTCCATGCAGCTGCTTTTTGCCATTGTCGGCGTTCTATATCTGGGGAGGAGGCGTAAACCATGATCGTGCCGCTCAGTCATCTGCTCCTTCTTGCCTCGATACTCTTTGCCCTGGGGGTGGTCTGCGTCCTGAGCTGGCGGAGCAATGTCATTATGGTGCTGGTCGGGATCGAGATTATGCTCAACGCTGCAGTGCTGGTCTTTGTCGCCGGCTCTTACCAGTGGGGTATGGCTGACGGCCAGGTGTTCGCCCTGATGATTATCGCCATGACCTCTGCCGAAGTTTCTTTAGCCCTGGCCATGGTCGTCTATCTGCACCAACGCAGGAAAACAGTCGATGTTGACGCATTTCGTGAGTTGAGGGACCGATGAAAACAGCCCTTACCCTGATAGTCCTCCTGCCCCTGCTGGGCGCGGTCGGCAGCATTCTGCTGGGCCGTCTGCTGCCTCGCCGGGTGGTCGAGATTCTTGCCTGTGGCATGGTGTGGGGGAGTTTTGCCGCCGGGCTATGCGCCGCCTCCATTTACACCGGACCGGTGGTGGTCGAGCTCGGCTCCTGGATCTCTTCTTTTACCTTCACCGCCCCGATAAGCCTGATGCTCGATCCGCTGTCGTTGTCGCTTATCTTGATGATCAGCTTTGTCTGCGGCCTGATTCATCTCTATTCCATCGGCTATATGGCTGGCGATTCCGACTATGTCCGCTTTTTTGCCCTGCTCAATCTCTTTACCGGGGCCATGCTGCTCCTGGTGCTTGCGGAAAACCTGCTGCTGCTCTACCTGGGCTGGGAGGGGGTCGGTTTCTGTTCCTATGCCCTGATCGGGTTCTGGTATAAAGAGACCAAAAACGCCACCGCGGGACGCAAGGCGTTTATCGTCACCCGCATCGGCGATATAGGCCTGGCCCTTGGTGTCGTCTGGATGTTCAAGCTCTTTCATACCTTCTCTATTCCCGAGTTGAATCAAGCGGGACAAACGCATCCCGGGGTCGGGATGGGGGTCATCACCGCGCTCGGGCTGCTGCTGCTCGTTGGGGCCATGGGCAAATCGGCTCAGGCGCCGCTGATGGTCTGGCTGCCTGACGCTATGGCCGGCCCGACGCCGGTGTCCGCTCAGATCCATGCGGCAACCATGGTCACCACCGGGGTCTACCTGCTGATGCGCATGTTTCCACTGATCGGCCTGTCAACCGTCGTGGTTGGAGCCATCGCCGTGACCGGGGCCTTTACCGCTTTTTACGGTGCCACCTGCGCCTTGGCTGAACGGGACTTAAAGCGCATCCTCGCCTATTCGACCCTCAGCCAGATCGGCTATATGATGCTGGCCGTCGGCAGCGGGGCGATTACCGCGGCCACGTTTCATCTGATTGTCCATGCCTTCTTTAAGGCTTTGTTGTTTCTTGGGGCCGGCTGTGTCATCAATGCCCTGCATCATGAGCAGGATATCTTCCGCATGGGCGGGCTGCGCCGCACGCTGCCCTGGGTCTTCTGGCCGTTTCTCGCCGGGGCCCTGTGCCTGGCCGGGGTGCCGCCGACCGGTGGATTTTTCAGCAAGGAAAGTATCCTGACCGCCGTCTATATGCAGGGGGGGATGTTCTATGGGGCACTCTACCTGGTGGGAACCTTTACTGTCCTGCTGACGGTTATCTATACCCTCAGGATGGTTTTTCTGGTCTTTGGCAAGAGCCGCTCCTCCCAGGCAGGCAGTCCTGCAGAAAAGAACATCCCGGTGCAGCCTCTCCCCCGCATCATGGAGATAACCCTTTTCCCTCTCGCGCTGCTGGCCCTTTTCGGGGGTGTAGCGGGGAGTGTTCTTGCCTCTTTTCTGGCCCCTTTAAACGAACAGGCGGCATATAGCCCGCACGCAACAGAAGGGATCCTGCAAGGAGTGGCTTCTCTCGTGGTCCTGGCCGGTATTGTTATCGCCTGGCTCACTTACGGCCATGGCCACCGGTGGCGGGAAAGACGCCTGGCCGCCGCGGCGCGGCCGCCAACCCGGCTGGTGGCCTTTCTGCAGGCGGGCTGGTATTTCGATACCCTGTACGCCTGGCTGTTTATCCGGCCGTATACCCGGCTGGCGACTTTCCTCTGGCAGCGGGTTGATGAAGGGATGATCGATGATTCGCTCGACTGGACGGCGGCCCAGGTTGGTCGCGGCGGCCAATTTTTCGGCCGGTGGGGGAAAGGACGACTCTCTCTCTATATGCTGAGTCTTGTGGCCGGTGCAACGATCATGATCGGCTGGTTTGCCTGGGAGGTCCTATGATAAGCCTGCCTGTCCTGACCCTGCTTATCGCCTTGCCGACGGCAGGCGCTCTTCTCCTTGTGGTCATGAGAAAACGGGAGCACCAGGCGAAGTACGTCGCGCTTGGGCTGGCGCTGGTGGAGTTGCTCCTCGCCTCCTGGACCTGGACCGCGGCCGGCAACCCTGCGCCCGCCGGAGCGCCGCCGGGATTTTTCCTCTTTGAAGACTTTTCCTGGATAGACAGTTTCGGGATCCGCTTCACGCTTGGGATGGACGGCATCAGCCTGCTGCTGGTGCTGATGACCGCCCTGCTGACGATTATCGCGATGCTCGCCTCGTGGCGGGACATTCAACAGCGTACGGTGCTGCATTATGCCCTCCTGCTTCTTATGGAATCCAGTCTTGTCGGGGTCTTTCTCGCCCTCGATCTCTTTCTCTTTTATCTCTTCTGGGAAATGATGCTGCTGCCGATGTTCTTTTTAATCGGCATCTACGGCCATGGCCGCAGGATCTATTCGGCCGTCAAATTTTTTGTGGTCACCCTGGCGGGCTCTTTGCTTATGCTGTTGGCAATCATCGGGCTCTATCTGATCCACGGCAGTGAGACCGGCGTTTATACCTTTAGTTTTGCCAGCCTGCTTGGCACCAGTCTTGGGCCGTCGGTCGGGCTGTGGCTGTATGGGGCCTTTCTGCTCAGCTTCGCCATTAAATTTCCGTTGGTGCCGGTGCATACCTGGCTGCCTGATGCCCATACCGACGCCTCGACGGCAGGCAGTATCGATCTGGCTGGCCTGCTCCTGAAAACCGGGGCCTACGGGCTGATCCGTTTTGGCTATCCTCTTTTTCCCGAAGCGGCCCGGACCTTGACGCCGCTCCTGCTTATCTCCGCCGTCACCGGCATCCTCTACGGGAGTTGGATAGCCTTTGCCCAGAAAGACATGAAGCGCCTCGTCGCCTACTCCAGTATCGGCCATATGGGTTTTGTCGCTCTCGGTATTGCTGCCTGGACGCCGGTGGCCCTGTCAGGAGCGGTCCTGCAGATGGTCAGCCACGGGGTGACTACCTCAGCGCTCTTTGCCATGGTGGGGATGATGGCCTCACGAACCGACACAAGAGAAATAAGTGCGTACGGTGGCCTCTGGGGCAAAGTTCCGGTTCTTTCCAGTTTTTTCCTGCTCTTTGCCATGGCCTCGGCCGGGCTGCCCGGCCTGAATAACTTCGTCGGTGAGTTTCTTATCCTCACTGGAGCCTATCCGGTTGCCCGGACGGCCGCTATTCTGGCCTTTCTCGGTCTGGTCCTGTCTCTTGTCTATACCATATGGCTGGTGCAGCAATTGCTCTTCCAGGAAGAACGCCGCGCCATGCCAATGGTAGATGCGAGTTCCAGGGAGGTTCTGCTGTTGACCATTCTGGCTGTCGGGGTATTTTTCATAGGCCTCCATCCCGGGCCACTGCTGGAGGTGATGGCTTTGCCGATAGAAATACTGACGGGAGGGGCGCGGTGATGAATCTACTTGATATCTCCATAGCGCTGCCCTTACTGCTTCTGGCGATCGGGGCGCTTGTCACTCTGCTCACCGGAGCGATCACCGGCAAACAGGGAGCAGGCTATCTTATCGCCATCCTCGTCGCGATTGGGGCCGGACTGTGGGCCATGCGCCCACCGCCTGTTCTTCTGGCTCCCAATCTGGGACTGTCAGCGAGCGGCCTGAGCCGGTTCTTTACCGTCTATTTCTGTTTTATGGCCGCCGCGGTTCTGATCGTGTCGTATAAATATAACCAATCCCGTGATCTTTACGGCGAAGAATATCCGGCGACGGTCTTGTTTGCCACCTTCGGCATGGTCGCGCTGGCCGCCGCCACGGATATGCTGCTGTTGTTTCTCGGCCTCGAGGCGATGACCTTCGGCTTCTATATTCTGACTGCTATTGACCGGGAACGGGAAGTTGCCGCCGAGGCGGGCCTGAAATATCTTCTGCTTGGAGCACTCAGTGCCGCCTTTCTGGCCTTTGGCATTGGTCTGCTCTACTGTGTCGGTGGCACGCTGGCCATCGACGACCTGATGCGGTCCACCCTGGCGGCCACTTCGCAGCGCCCGTTAGCCCTGGCCGGCTGGGCCTTTGTACTGCTTGGAATTGGTTTTAAGCTGTCCCTGGTCCCCGCCCATCTCTGGGCTCCGGATGTCTACGAGGCTGCGCCGCCGCCGGTCGTGGCTTTCTTATCGGCCGGTTCCAAGGTAGCGGCGATCCTGCTGCTCCTGTTTCTTTTGCAAGGGGCGGGGGATGCTGTCATCCTGCGGGTGCCGCTCTTTGCCCTGGCCGTGGGATCGATGGTGGTCGGCAATCTGGCGGCGCTGCGGCAGAACCGGGTGCGGCGGATGCTCGCCTATTCCTCTATCGCCCAAATGGGTTACGTCGTGGTGGCTCTGCTCAGTCAGCAAGGCAACGGCCTGCAGGCGGCCGCTTTTTATGCAATCGGTTACGGGGTGATGAATCTTGCCGCCTTTGGCGCCATCACCATCCTGGAGACCAGTGGCTGCGGGGCGGAAATTGACGCTTACCGCGGCCGCGGCTTCAGCCAGCCGATCCCTTCCGCGGTGCTGGCAGTTTCTCTGCTTGCACTGGCGGGTATCCCGCCCACTGTCGGGTTTACTGGCAAGTTCCTTATCTTTGCCTCAGCTCTGCGCGCCGGAGAAACCAGCCTGGCAGTCATCGGCATCCTCACTGCGGCGGTGTCCATCTACTATTACCTGCGCCTGGTCGCCGCCTTATATCTGCACCAGGCGGCGGAGCAGCCGGCACGAAGCGCCATCACTGCCCAGCTGGTGCCGGTTCTCGCTGCTGTACTTACCGTCCTGCTGGGGGTTTTTCCGGAGCGATTGCTCCTCTTTCTCCAGGCCCAGTTTTTTTGACGAAGAACAATGGTGCTGCCGGTCTTGATTTTCTTTCGGTATCGAGCTCGCCTGAACATGAAACTGCGCAGGAGAAGGTCGCATCAGCTGGCGTTGACCCTTTTTGAACGAAAAACGGAGCGCCAAAACAAACAAAAAAAGCGGTAGAATCAGGCAGATTGCTTGGTCCGTCCCTGCGGAAGAAATTACGCTCTAATGAGCCGCTCCGTCATTCCTTGAGCGTTACCAGCAAACGTGCCCAATACGCTGGACTTGGGCAAAGAATTGACTTAATCTCACTATATACTCATAGGCAATTCAACTGGTAGGCAGCAGCTTTGTCATGTGCGCGAGATTAATTGATACGCCGCCCGAAGCTCGCACTTTAGCCGCGGCGGCGTTCCTTACAGAAGAGGTGAATTATGCAATTACCTTTGGAAATTACTTTCAGAAACGCAGAGCGTTCTGACGCGGTAGAAGCGGCCGTGCGTGAGCGCGCCGATAAATTAAAGCAGTATTTTCAGGGGATTATATCGTGTCGCGTCACGATTGAAGTTCCGAACCGGACTCCGCAATACGACGTTCTTAATCACCGGGTCAGCATTGAAATAAGCGTTCCAGGTGACGAGTTGGTTGTGTCGCGTGAACCGACCAAGCATGACGACTTTAATGATGTCTATATTACGATAGGCGACGCATTCGACGCGGCGGAGCGCCAGCTACAGAGCTATGTCGGACGCCTTAAAGATTCACGAAAGCCCCTTGATGAGCCACCGTATGCCGTCGTCAACAAGATATTCACAGATAAGGGGTATGGCTTTTTATTGACGCCAGACGAGCGCGAAATTTATTTCCATAAGAACAGTGTATCTCATCCTGGCTTTAGCAAACTCAATGAGGGGGATACCGTTCGCTTTGTTGAATCACGCGGAGACAAAGGACCGCAAGCCAGCCTGGTTAAGGTAACGGGGCGCTGATTGGAAAGAAAGCAGGTACACACCTAATTGCCAGAATCTGGTTCTTCCAGTCCCCCCCCGGTCTGTTCCAGGCCTCTTTTGATTCCAGGTGGCCGGGAACAGACCGGGGGGGCATACTACAAAATCCGATGGTAGACCCCTCCAAGTGCTTCTCCAAATGTAGACACACCCCAGCGTGTCGGTAAAGCTTACATAGGCCTAGAAGCCTGTCGGACTTTCCAAGAATCTACTGCGAAAGCGTCTGATTGGCCCATATTTCCGATCCTTTTCGACAAATAGCTACGGCTATTCGCTCTCAAACGATCAAAAATCTGGTCTCGACCAGCCGATTTCTCGTGACGATCCGTTAAGTCCGACAGGCTCCTAGGGTTTTGCCTTTCCTTTTCGTAAGTATTTGACTGAAAATATATTATTGGCATGCGGATTGCTTATTTAATTAAACAGCGAATGATAACGCTGGTAAATTCCTTTGCTTGGTCTTTTGGAGGCCGATATGAGAAGA
Source organism: uncultured Desulfuromonas sp. (assembly GCA_964444945.1). Lineage (GTDB taxonomy): Bacteria > Desulfobacterota > Desulfuromonadia > Desulfuromonadales > Desulfuromonadaceae > JAIVHC01. Next base: position 4,731 of record CAYUJC010000047.1, on the reverse strand, counting down.
ATTATAGTACATGTAATTGTGATGTTTTTGGCGGTGACCTGTAGCACGGCCTGGGCAATTCCTATGGCAACGGTCGGTGGGATTGACACGCTTTTGTACGCCACAAACCTTGACAACTCGGGTGATGCTACGGTGCTCCGTTGGGCAGAGGAGACGGTCGGGTTTGATCTTTATTACAATTCCGAGGAAGGAAAAATTGAGGGTTATTCAAGTTGGATTGAAGTTGATGATAATCCAGGGGTATATGCCTTGGCTTTGACTGGGAATTCTGCTTATTTTCTTGTCAAAACGGGGAAAAACGCTGAAAGCCCCTACACACATTTCCTCTTTCAAAATGTTATGGGACCCTCTTGGGCTGTTGTGAATCTTAACGATCACGGAATTAAAAATATCGGCAAAGTCAGCCACACCAGCCAATTTGACGCTGGAAGTACTCCAGTTCCCGAACCATCAACAATTCTCCTCCTCGGTAGCGGCCTTTTAGGTCTTGGCCTGTATGGGCGGAAACGTAAGAAAGTATAGCATCTGTAAAGAATGTCGACACACTGAAGCGGGGTCAGTAATGGCTCCGCTTTTTTATTGATTAAACAAAAAGGCAAAGGGTCAGAGCTGCGGTTGATCCAAGGTAAGCATTTACCATGTCAAAATCCCTGCGCATAGAATATCCGTGAGTCTGGTACCACATAGTTGTTCTAAAGTTGTATGAGTTTGCCGCCAGCTTAAGGTCAGTCAACCGGAGTCTTGATCCATTTCCCCGGATCGGGTGAGAATGCGAGCGCAACGGCCTGCGGAACGATCTTTCTGAGCGGTATCACCATATCCTCCCAAGCTGAAGTGAAGGTG
>CAYUJC010000047.1:0-3788 GCA_964444945.1 uncultured Desulfuromonas sp. | reverse complement strand
TGGCCGACGGCCTCTTGGGCCCTGTTGTAGCTTTCGACCACGGCGCCATATTCCGGCACCAGCTCGGAATAGAGGGCGCCCCATTTTGCGGCGTCCGGGCGGTTCCAGGTACGGTGCGTCTCACTCAGGATCGTGTTCGTGGTGACAGGAATAATTCCCGCCGCCGTCATCCGGGCAAGCGCCACGGCGGAGGCCATCTTGCTGACGTCTCCCGAGGCATCCATCACCGTGAATACTTTGTAACCATCGGCATGTGCCTGCAGGGCCGGGAAGGCAACGCAGACACTCGTCCAGACACCGGCGATCACCAGCGTCTTCCGGTCGGTCGCTTCGACGGCTTTAACGAAATCTGCATTATCCCAGGAACTGACCTCGCCTTTGCGCCCGACGTAGACAGCACTGGGCGCTGCTTTGGGCAGTTCTTCCATGATCGGACCATTGGGTCCATCGGGCTCCGAAGCCGAGTAGATAATCGGAATTCCTGCCTGTTCCGCGATCTTTGCGAGCGCTACTGTATTGGCGCGCAGCTCCCTGATGGAGATGTCGTTGACGGTCTGGAAAAGACCCGTCTGGTGATCGAGGAACAAGAGGACCGCGTCATTCGGATCGAAGAGAGCAGCGTTCGCGGCTTGGGTAGGCTGACGCGAAAGACCTTTGAGATGAAGTTGCTGGTTTGCTTCTTGCGCATGCGCCACGGTGGGGACCACCACCGGCTGCATGAGGAACGATGCGCCCAGCGCAAACGCGAAGAAGGTTCTTCCGAACCATTTTATGCTTCTCATAGTAGTCTCCTTAAGAGGTTAGGGTGTTGCCATCCACGGGGCCAAGCCCCAGTGCGTCGCCTATAAAGGCATCCATTATTGCACCGGCTACGCGGTCCTGGATTGTTGTCTCTGATATCGGTTTCCAGTTCTAGGAGCCTGTCAAACTTTCCAAGAATCTACTGCGAAAGCGTCTGGTCGGCCCATATTTCCGAACCTTTTCGCCAAATAGCTACGGCTATTCGCTCTCAAACGATCAAAAATCTGGTCTCGACCTGCCGATTTCTCGTGACGATCCGTTAAGTCCGAAAGGCTCCTAGGCAACGTGTTTTTTAACCCAGGCAACATATCGATCCATCCAGTTCTGCAAGAATTGTTTGCTATTCACACCAATGTTGCCAGTCGCGTCAAACAGACCTTCCTTGACATGAATGAACGCTTCGGGTTGGCCAAGTACAGGCATATCCAGGTAAGCGAAAACATTGCGCAGATGCTGTTGGGCCATGGCTGTGCCAATGGCTCCGATTGAAGCACCAAGCACACCTGCGGGCTTGCCGGCCCAAGCGTTCTGGCCAGAGGGGCGCGAGGCGTGGTCGAGGGCATTTTTAAGCACGCCAGGTATCGAGCGGTTGTACTCGGGCGTGACGAACAATAGACCCTGGGCAGCAGTTATTTCCGCTTTCAGGCGCTTGACTGAAGCCGCCTGTTGAACATCGTCATCCTGGTTATAAAGTGGCAAATCGCCGATTTCTAGCTGCTTGAAGAAAAACTCAGGCGGGGCAAGCTTCACAAGTGCGTCAGCTGACTTACGATTGAACGAATCTTTGCGAAGGCTTCCGACAACAACTGCAATTTGATAGCTGCTCATACAGGTTTCCTTTGAATGTTGAGAAATTCTGCAAAACGACCTGAGATACAGGTCTGAATCAAATTTCTAATTGGCCATTTTCAGGCGCATTATTACCCTTCGTCAGATCCACGTTGAGACCGGTCTTGATGTGAAGCTCGATCTGCAGCTCCGTACCCAGAGAGAGTGATCAGAGTCTATTTAAAAAACATAAACTGTCTTCTTAGCTTGTCAAGGTGATTTAGTAGAAGGCCCTGTTGGATGGTGAACGGGTGTTGGATGCTGGATGGTGAACGGGGCGGACCAAGATAACTATTTGGAATGAAAACAATTAATATAAAAAAAGCATAGTTTCTTGGTCTTAAACACACCTTTTGTTGGCCCAAAAGTATGCTTTAAGGAAATTGTTGTGGCTAGAGCTAATCGACATCACATACCCAACCGGGTCTGGCACATCACCCGCCGATGCCACAAAAGAAAGTTTCTTCTTAAATTCTCAAAGGATAGAAGGCGGTGGATGCAATGACTGTTTAAGGTAAAGCAACGCTACAAGCTTCAGGTTCTTCCAGGTAGGGCGTGGGCAGGGCAATCAGGTGGGGATTTGGTCGAGCGAGGTTTAAAATTGGCGTATCTGTAATTATCGGTGTGAAAAATCGACTCCTGTCGATCTCCTCGTAAAGTGCTCCTTCGAATTCTACCCGCAGTGGTTGCGATATGGGGTCGTTGTAGAGCAATTTTGCTGGAACGCAAGACCTGTCCCCGTTTATTTGCGCCAGAGATTTTCAATAGTGTTTCCCATCTTTTCAAACTATTCAGGGTTTGGTAGGGTGTCGACTTATATTTTTAAACTTAATTATTGAATTTGTTCCCAAGACTTGTTTTCAGGGGGGAATGTGAGTTTTTTACGAGAGCCAAGATCGACGAAAATCTTATTAGTTGACGATGAACTTAATGTTCTCAAGGCTTTGCGTCGCTTGTTTATGGATGAAGATAACTATGAGGTGTTTATCGCTGAGTCAGGTGATGAAGGGCTGAGTGTGTTAGAAAATGAAGATGACGTTTGTGTTATTGTTTCGGACTACCGCATGCCAGGGATGAATGGGGTTGAATTTTTAAGAACAGTGCATGAGCGATGGCCTGAAACAATTCGTATTGTGCTCTCAGGATATGCAGATACAGCCTCGGTTGTTGAAGCGATTAATATTGGGCATATTTATAAGTTTGTTCCTAAGCCCTGGAATGATGATGAACTCAAAGTAAATATTCGGAATGCGGTAGAAACTTGGAACTTAAACCAAAAAAATCAAAATCTTACAGCAGAACTTGCTCGGCGAAACAAGGAATTGGGCAAGCTAAATAAGAGTTTAGAAGAGATCGTACAAGAACGAACGGAAGCTTTAGAGTTGCACAGCCAAGTGTTGCAATTATCTCAAAACATTCTTGATTCTCTTCCCGTTGCAGTTTTAGGGATTGATGTTAATGATTGTATTGTTCAAGTGAATTCTTATGCAAACAAACTCCTGGCAGCTCAGGGTCTTTTACTGGGTGAGAAAGCTTCCACGGTTTTGTCTGCTGACCTTCTTGAATTTTTAGAACAGATAAGGATTGAAGGGAGCGCACGGGGCTCAGTTGCGATTCTGACTGAATTATGCACAGTAGCAGGTTGTTATGTAAGCGATGATCGAACTCGTGGGATCATTTTGACCTTACTCCCACAGGATAGTACTTAACTAAGGTCAGGACGGCGGTGTAAACCATTTACACAAAATGCTTTACAGGCCCAAATGCTTTACACCGCCGTAGCGGGACTTGCCCTTTTCCCTTCTTTCGCTAAACTGCTACCTCCGTTTACCCTTCTAATCAATTACGTTTGAGTTGCACTTGCAAAGTGAATCCAGGGGGTTGAAAATGACAATTGTATTAATTGTTATGCAACGCTATTGGCATATTTTCACCGTGCTGACCCTTGTGGCAATTACAACGTTGTCGTTATGGCCAGTAGCAACCTTGCCTGCGGTTCCCGGTAGCGACAAAACACACCACTTTATCGCCTATGCCGCGCTGATGTTCCCGGTAGCATTCCGTCAGCCCCGTTACTGGCGGATGATCGGAATGTTTTTTATAATCTGGAGTGGAATGATTGAATTGATACAGCCGTATGTGAACCGTTACGGCGAATG
>CAYUJC010000046.1:14397-20896 GCA_964444945.1 uncultured Desulfuromonas sp. | reverse complement strand
GGATTTCCGCTTTCGTTTTTACTACGCGCTATACAGAGATTGAAGCCCCCCTATCCGGGAGGCTTCATCTTTTTCAGGGCGATCCTGTGTGTCTTGCGATGCGCTGGACTAATTCCACCTGCAAGCCACCAAGCATCGCCCTCCGCCTTACGCTTTGCAAACTGGTTCATTCGCCCCACCTGATATGTCGAGTTGATACGTCCTATCATTTCGTCACACTCCGTAAACAATTTATCCGATGTATGTTTTTCTTTGGGTCTCCGAATTCTTTACTAAACAGTTTGACTGTGCCGTCATAAGGGTCATAGACTTTCAAATCATCTTCAAGCGCATCAGTTACAGCTACCCAGTGCTCCTGCATACCGTAAACACTCGGCTCTCGATCGACATGTACCATCGGGTTCAAGCCCTGTCGAACCAATTCTTTCACACGCTCAAAGTTTGCGCTCGCAAGATAGCCATACCAGTAATGGCGTTCGACTTTTGGATACAGAGTTTGTGGCATTAAGAAGTAAATCCGATGCTGCGTAAAGCCACCAATACGGCGTAGTTCGACATTCAAAAGTCCAGGGTCAGTTTCATAGCCAAGCTTTTTCATCACGCTTGCATAACAGCAAAGCAGACAACCCATCTCTGCGATCGTATAAGCGGAGTTACCGAGCTTTTGCTTACCCCAACGCTCATCATGTTGGTCCCATAGTGTGATACCATCATGAGTTTTGTCTTTTGGTTTGGGTTCAGGCTCTGGTTCGGGGACGGTTACGATAGGCAGGTAGACTTCGTGTGTTTCGTCTTTCTTCAAGCCAAAGTACCGCAACATCTCATCTTCAGTTCCGTTCCAACGATTTTGATCGACATAATATGAGGCGACTCCATGAGCGCCTCCATTGCCACGTTCCCCGGTTTGATGAATTAGCCATGTGTTAACACCTTTTGGCAGGTTAGGCGGTCCCTCGTGTTCTGGCGTATAAAACGGCGATATAAGCCGTGCCCGATAATGAGCAAGCCACCAGTCAACTGTTGGTAAATCTGCAACGGTTAGAAACTGGTCAATCCACGATGCCCGGGAATAGATGATCGGATACCTGCCAGTCTCTTTACGCAACCTTTCGAGGCAGGTAAGGACGGTTTGAGTGATTCGGTATTTGCTGTAACCGTGATCTAATTCCAGGTCGAGCACCAATCGATCATGCTCGCCTGGATTGGTTATCCGCAAGAAGTGGTCCATCTGCCTGTTAGCATCTTCCCCAGGATAAGTGACGTGATAATCCAGCCGGGGAGCGATCAGGTGCGCTTTGGAATAGCTGTACCAGGGGTCAGTGTAACCCCAACTGATGCCGGCTCTTACACCACAAAAAGTGATCTGTGGATTCAGCTTGTCAAAGTCGATCTTCCGTTTACCGTCATCACTAAACTGATATTTACTTACGTCCACGCCATATGGTTGGTTTTGGTTAGTCATTATGCCTCTTATCGGGGCAGAAGAAGGGGTCACCGGAAACGCTGCAAAGGTTTTCGCACCAGCTATGTTCTGGTCGGTGGTTAGGTCGACATAATCGGATGGAGGCACCATTGCCTTCGCTTTCTCCAAAGTCTTGAGATACTGGATTTCTTTTTCCAGTTCTCTGATTTTCTTTGCCATTTCAAGTTCGTACATTAGACTTTCCTCAATTCCACCTTGACCGTTTCGTTGCCTGACTCCTCAAGCGATACGCCCACTCCGGTCACCTTCATTTTGCTGTTTTGTGCCGTAAAAGGATTAATCGCTCCTACTAAATCTCCAAGGTCATAATGTATTCCATACTGCGTTGACGGTGTTTGCAATACCTCAAAACCAAACTCATAAATCTTTAGCCCTTCTGAAAGTCTGGTTTCTCCCCTGCTTATTAATCCGGCTTGCGTGGTTACATCTGTTGCTGCTACGAATGCTTCATAGTTGGAGCTCGCCGACCAGTCAGAGGATTTTACGACCTCAATTTCTCTGTCGTCCTCTTCGCCTTGCCCTCCCACTATAGCAGACGTAACCCTGAGGGAGTTGCGCTCTTTGAAAGTCGGGTTTGCCATGTTTCCACGTTCCAAGGCAAATATTACATCAGATGACTTGTCTGTACCTTGTTGACCGTCATACCACTTAAACTCGTAAGTCGTGGCTCCGGTGCGCACAATATCGAAGTCGCCGCCTCCGTCCTCTGCGAGCTTTTGGAGGGTTTCGAGCAGATTTTGCCATGCACAAAACCAGTCCGTTGACTTGCCTTTTCCGGAGTCTGCCTCAACGGATAATCCTGCAATTACGCCGTCTGTTTCTCTGTCATTTGCTACGGTAGCATTAGCTCCGGCATTATAGCTAACAAGGGTTTTGGCTATGGTCTCAGCTGGCTTGTTCGTGAATGCGGTCCTGTCGGCCATATTAGCTGTATAACCTGAAACACGCCATGAAAGCATGACCATGATCCCATTGGCCATTAGTGATGCGCGAGGTGCTATATCCTGCTGGACCCAGTCAATGTCCTGATAATAACCAGTAAACTCTTTACGCCAGGAATATCCTTTAGGCCGGCGATATATCTCAATAAGCCAGTTTTCCTCAAGGTTGGATAGGATCGGATGATCACCACGGATTTCCATGACCAGGATGCCAGGAGCGTTGACTGTGCGAGTGTACGTCAAGCTAATTGGATCAGTGATAACTGCCTGCAAGACTCCGGCTTTGTTGGATACGTTGATGCGATAGTCAGATATCATATTTTCACAACTTCACAATGTAGATGGCGTATTTATGCGGAGGTAAAGCACTGCTAACACCCGTGTTTGGATCTGTCAGATCATGGTCATGTGGATCGTTTTCGCCCAGCGTGAAGGTGCCAGTATGTTTATGTCCTCGCGCCATTGTTACTGATGGCGTGCCAATGGCTTTTAACCTTGTCGCACTTATTGAACTGTAAGTCACAATTGGTGAAGTTCCATGCGGGTGTTCTCCTCCGCTTTGAACCTCTCCTGCTTCATGATCATGATCGCCATCAAAAGCTATTCCAACGGTTGCCCCGATTGAGTCTCCGCTTTTATACCCCTTTGGGATAAAACCATGCGCGTCTGTCATATCAGCCCAACCATCGGGGATTGTGCCTGAGGTCCATAGTAATACCGTACCAGTTGGAAAGTTCATCAGATTATCCTCATCCAGAATTGAAGCACAATGTAAGGTGGCAAGCTACTTTCACTTGATGTGTTGTCCAAATTGTGCTTATGGGCACCACCAGGAGCCGACACCGCGCCTGTTGCTGTGTGATGGTGTTCTGCGACACCTGCGACTTCACCGGCGGTGGATCTGTTTTGATCACCAACGGTGTTTGTTGTTAGGTCAACAGTATGCGTATGTTCTCCATCAGTTGACGTACCATCGCTATTTGTGTGTTTGTGGGTCTCGCTCCCACCTGTTTCGCTCCCATCGGCTCCACCGGAATATACGAAGTAATCCTGCATGTCGTAAGTGCCATTGTTACCATCGCAAACCGCCCAATCCGTGCTAAGTAAATTGAGTGTGTTTTGCATGACGATTGATCCAATCGGTGCTTCTTGCGGAGTGGCAGACTTAATCCAGCGTAACCTTCGATATGGAGGCAGGTTCGAAGCTGGGTCGGTTTCGTTTAGTGTATGACCGTGTCCGCCTGCTGTAGATTCATTTGAACCGGTTGCAGTGTGGCTGTGGATTGGGGAAAAGTTTGTCTGCGCAAATTTGTACACATTGGTATCCCCACCAGAACTTGATGTGGCAGAAGCAAGGATTACATGGTTGTTATGTCCTGCCACTGGTTCTGCACCAGGGTTTGTGTGAAAGTGGGTCAACTCTCCCCTGGCTGTTACCAAATCCGCCGCAGCATTCCCCATCACAAAATAATCATCGAGGGCTGTTTCAAAACTAAATCCGGCCGGGGCTGATGCACCGCCCCAAAGCAGTAAAGCCCCCGCGGGTATTTCGTAACCAGCTCCAAGCGCGTTGTGTGTTATGTATTTCATTTCTCTAACACCAAGATAGCTTCAAGCTCTCGGGCGTTTGTTCCTGCTGCTGTGATGTCAAAACGAAGTTTGCCTCCTGTGCTGACGACCTTGCTGTTCGTTACACCTCGTGTACCTACATAACTGGTAGTCTGACCTGCTGGGATGGAAGGTTTAGTTGGTAATACGGAAACCCCATCGTACAAAACATCGAGGGTCACAGCTCCACTCGATGATGGGTCTTTTATCGCACAATCTACTCTCTTGATCTGGTAACCATCAAATGGTTCTGGAATCGTCCAGAATAACTTTCCGGTTCCAGTCGTAAGCAAGCTGTCATTAGTAACAACCTTCAGCTGAAAAACAGTTACATCCTTGTTTTTAGCCCAAACACGTTCATCAGTAAGTGTGACAACGCCCCCGGTTGTAACTTTTGCCTGCCATAAAGTGATATCGTAAGTTGTTCCACTGGTTTGTGTGATTGCCGGCGGGCTTGGAGTCGCAGCGTTCGTACCGCTGAGAATCACGATGTCCGCTTTGAAGGTTGCTCCCCAACTACAACGGAGGACGATCCTGTCGATGCGAGTGTTCCCTGCACCAACAGCAGAGGGAATAGTTTTATTGAGCGCCGCGTCCAGATAAAACCAATGACCGTCTACCATTGCGCCGCCTGTATTGATTGTCACGGTATTAGCGCCGGCCACGGTTGCCAGAAGCTCGTTCATATAACCGGGAGCAACCCCTTCAAAACCAGAGCAAGCCGCGATCACCTTGTATGCTTGCGCCAACTGGGATTGCGTATAGCTTAATTGTTGATCTCCAGCTGGGCTGTCTCCTGTCGTTGTCCAAAAACCTGATAATTGAGCCATTCTGTCTCCTTAAATTCCGAGTAACCGGATGTAATACAAAATACTGACCTTCGTTGTAGTTGATGTTGATGTTCCACTCACCTGGAGTTCATTAGCCCCATTTTGTGCGATTGGATGTGGTTGTAAGCTGAAGGTTGATATATCGCTGTCAGCTGTCAGATCGGCGATCTTGTTGTTTCCGGAAGAATCAACCACGGTCTTGAAGCCCGGGCGCAGATCAATTGTGTAAGTGTCCCCATTGACGATAGTCACACCGGTGAAATCGAGTTTGTCGCCGGTTGTAAGGTTTTCGATTACCAGATCGGTAACCGGACCTGAAATAATTATTTGCGGGTAAGTCTTATCAGTGCCTGTGTAGGGGATAATCTTGGTTGTGTCAAAACTCGAGGCTCCAACAAACATCGGTACCGTCATTGGAATGGAAAGACTGTCACTTCCCCCTCCGCTCATTCCAAAATCGTTATAAACCGGTTCAGGATCGTAAAACGTCGGATCAGGACAAAGGACGACAAGTGATGTTTTTTGGGTCACAAAGGAACGATCGGAATCTGAAAATTCCAATCCGTTGAGCAGGTGTCCCTGAATCTCCCTGACCTTACCGGTGGGTAAGGTGATCCTGAGTATGCCTGGTGTGATATCTGGACGCCAAAGACGAATCAACTCCTCGCGTCTTTGGTAATATCCAGCAAGATCCTTACCGTTAAACCCAAGAATGATGGAAATCATGCGCTCCTGGAGACGATACCCTGTGTCGGTGATCCCCTCTTGCAACGGGCTGCTTTCGCTGAAGCGTGTGTAGGCCGGCATTCCCAATCCTGACATCCCGAGCAAATGCATTCCCTGATCCGGATCATTAAGTTTCAGGGTAGTCTGGTTTTGGATCCATTCAGCTTTGTAGTCTTGGATCATTAGGTGCTCCCTAACAGGTTGAGTATCTTCACTTGTTCTATCAGCGACAAAGGGTTCTGGTATCCATAGTTCGCATGCAGGTTATACACGTTGGATGTGGAGGTGGTATTGTTGGTGGTGTTGCTCAATACCTGGAGGATCGTGTCCTGATTGACAATATGCCCACTCTCCTGGGGGATGAACAGTTCCGGCTCTCCCCGCTCACCAACCCAATAAGGGGTACCGCGTGCAACCGGACCACCATCAGCACGGGGCAGCGGGAAGTTGAAATCGGGTATGCTGCCAAAAGTCGATATGTTGTAAGTCACCGGGATGTTTATCGGGGTGATGTCCATTTTCAGCAGGTCAAGGATCTTGCTTCGCGCCGTCTCTGTATCAACGATCACTTCCGGTGTGGCCGGGTTCCCGTTGAGGGTGTCCACAGCGTCACGCCAGGCTTGCATCGCCATATCCGCTGCTTCCCGGCTTACAAATCCCATCTGAACTGCCATGTCGAAATAAGCCTGCATCTCGCCTTCTGTAACCCCATCGATCGCGATTGAGGTGGCAAACATATCCAGGGCCATCTGGTTGGCAGATCGTGTCATCGCTGCCTGGGCGGCTTCGATAAGCTCCTTTTGTTTCTCGAGCTCGTCGTTCACTTCTTTCGCTGACATCGCGACCCCATCCAAAACCCCTCCTGTCTCCTTAAAGGGTTCCAGCTCAGCGATCCGTTCTTGCGCAGCTGT
>CAYUJC010000046.1:10650-14297 GCA_964444945.1 uncultured Desulfuromonas sp. | reverse complement strand
CTGTCATGTAAGCTTTATGTTGTTCGGTTTGGCTTTCATAGGCAGAGGGATCTTTCATGATGTCCAGGTATTCCCTCCAGGCGTTTCCACCGTCCTTCAGGGCATACTTTCCTTCTTCGATGTTTTCTTTCACTTTTTGGTTGTTTGCATTAAAGGCATTTGTTGAGGTATCGAGAGCCTCCACCTGCATTTGAAGTTCCAGAACCAATGCCTGGGTGATCTTGGGAGCGTCCCCCTGGATATCAGCCCAAAATGAGGTCGCACGAGAAAGGTCTTTGAACGCGTTCGAATTGACCCCCAGCTGTTCTGCTTGGGCAACCAAAGCTTTGGCTAGCTGCTTTTCAGTCCCCTCATTGAATACATGTTTCCAGTATTCCGCCCAGCCGACCGTTCCATTTGCCAGGTTCACCTTGACAGCGTTCCAGTAGTTTTGTTGTGAGGCACTCATTTGTTCCCACTTACCAGCTGTGTCCAAAATCAACCCCCCGGTCTCTGCCAGTAATCCCGCTGAGCTATCCAATACCTTGTTGAGAAGTGCCTGGGTTTTTTCTGCCTTCGTCAATTCGTTGCCTGCTTTACCGATGGATGCCGCATAGGACTTGTAAGTGTTATCGGCATCGACGATGATCCCCAGGTTGTCCAGGATCATCGGTGATGTACGTCCTATACCGGTCACGATATCGTTAAATGCCTGGGTGGTAGAGAGCCCCATTGCTCTTCCTCTTACAGCGGCGACTTCCATCAGCTGCGCCAGTTGACCGGCATCAGTTCCCACTCCCAGCATCATTGCCCTGGAAGCACTTTGCATGATATCGTAGTCGGACACCATGCCAAGTGAAGCTCCTCTGATGGCTCCAACCACCTCATCCATGTTCATACCCATCGACTTCGCCAGGGCTGACGAAGTCTCTGTCAATCGCATGATTTCCGCCCCTTCTTTCGAGAAGTCGATCACTTTCTTCATCGTGGCAATCGCGGTTCCAATACCAGCCACAATCGGGAGGATTGCTGATTTTGCCGTCTTCCATGCATCGGTAAAATTCTTCGCCGGCTTATCCATGTCCTTGCCGGCTGCTTCGATCTCCGATTTTGCTTTGTCCATTTCCGCTTTCACGGAAGCCATCTTCACCCTGACATTGATGGTTGCTTCACCTAATGACATCGTATCTCTCCTGGCTTTCTGCGAACAATTTCGCGCTCTCTTTGGCGCGCGATTCTGTCTCGGCTTGCGTGCTGAAAAGGCTGCTCAGTTTCGGCAGTTCCTTCATCCGTGAAAATGCTGCGCCATACCATGCGCTTTCAATCCGCGCCTTGCGAGCTTGCTCACGCCTGTCTACTGCTGCCTTAATCGTCATATACGTTTCTTTCATCGTCAGTTGCCAGAACTCCTGGACAGAGATCCCTGTTTCCAGGGCGAGTTCCAAAAATCCGTCCCAGCTGAAGGGCACACCGCTGGTTACTGTTTCTTCTCCCGAGTAAAAAAAAGCACCTCGCCCACTGCCGGCATCACCTGCGTTACAGCAAACGAATAACCCACCAGGTCCAAAACCCGATAAGCATCGTCCGTGCTCACCTGGGTGCTGTAAGGGTCATGCTCCCGTCGGTAAGCCTCCATCCCTGCCTTCAGCAGTACAACCAGGTCAACGATTGGTGGATAAAAACCCTTGCCAAAGACTTCCACCATCATCCAGACAGATTTTCCGGTTTGTGTTTCCACCTCAGCCAGGGCGCGGTTGGTGTACAACAAGCCAACCGTCCCTTCACCACTGTCAAAGGTCACTTCACTGCGCGGTCCAAATTTCGGTTTGTCTTCGCTCATTACGACGCCGTCCATGCTCCACTGATCGTAAGGTTGGCGCTGAAAGTCACCCCACCTTCAATCGGAGCGCTCTTGCTGATCGAAGTGATTAACGCGCTTGCCGAACGAACCTCGTCCCCTTCCTCTTCCTCGGTAACTGTGATCAGTGTGTTTGCGTTGAACGCAGTCACCAATGCCTGGTAAGCTGTGTCACTTGGTGCATATAACGATTCCAGCGACAAAGTTTCTTTCAACCGTCCCACTGATACCCGTGATACGTCCTCATTTTTGCACGACATATCGATCTCGCTTCGTTGAGCGTTCCAGGTGTAATTCCGCTGACAGGCTACCAGTGTCGGGGTCGACGCCACGTTCACCATCAGCATCAAATCAGAACCATTCATGGCCATATTTCACATCCTCTCTTACAGCGCAAACGCGCCGTCAATCGTCAGGCTCGCGCTGAAGGTCACCCCGCCTTCTATTGGGGCGCTCTTGGACATCGAGGTGATATAAGCGCTCCCTTTGCGCTTGGTAACTCCGACCTCCTGTTCTGCGATCTTGATCTTGGTGCCTGCTTCCATTGCGCCCACCAATGCCAGATAAGCGTCGTTGGTTGGTGCATACAGTGATTCCAGGGTGATGGTCTCTTTCAAGCGGCCACCCAATACCCTGCTGACGTCTTCGTTTTTGCAGCTCACATCGATCTCGCTTCGCTGCCCGTTGTAAGTAAACCCCCGTTGGCATGCCACCAACTTATAATTGGGCGTTTCTGTGGCGGACGTGTCCACCAACAACATCAAATCAGATCCATCCATTATCTAATCCTCCGATAAGCTAATTCTCAAAGTAACAATTCGTCCGTAGACTTCCAGACTGTCCGTGCTCATTGGTCCCGAAGCTGAAATGCCGGTTACCACGAATCCGGATACGCTCAAAGCCGTCCGGTTGCGGTGGAACATGCTTCGAATTTCCTCCGCGATTTCCTCGACCTTCAGGTTGTCTCCGTCGTTTTTTGTGTATATTCGCAGATCCCGGTAGACCTCTCTCCCAAAACAGTTTTTCGTGTCGTCAGGTCGGTCTCCTGGGATCGAGCCGGCAATGATGTAAGGCAATGCCGCGTCCTTTGGAGCGGGATCCTGCATGAAAATCGCTGGTTTCTCCACTCCATCTTTGCCCTTGTATATCGCCAGCTTGTTTGTTACCGTCGCGTTGGCCGCAAGCGCGCTATACAGCGGCGTGGTCAAATCAAGTGTTTTTGTCATCATCCAAATAACGCTCCAATCTCGTTTGGCAGGTCCTGAATCAGGGTCGAACGCAGGTAGTTGGCAGCTGGCGCTGTCTCACTTCCGGTTTCGATGTAATATCCGGTTAATGGTTCAGGACCGTCCACACCAACTGATAGCACTACATCGTCCCCTTCTGTTTCAACCTGGTGTACTATTCTCGATGCCACAAAACGCCGGTAGTTTGCATCCCGCTTGTTATCAGGATGGCTTATGGATCTCAGCCGACCCTTGGCACTGTTGCGCATCCGGTAACCGACCATATCCGCGTTTTTTGAAATACGCGTTTTGTATTCTTCGATCAGCTTTTCCGGGGTCCAGCTGTCCCAGTTGATTTCTACGCTCATTTCAACCCTTCCATCTGCACGCAGTCGATCTCCAGGTGCTCATGTGCCAGGCTTGGGTCTCGAACACCCAATACTTCGATTTTCAGATCGCCATAGAGCACCAGGTCGCCGCGTTTTATCTCGCTCCCGTCCAGCTCCCCTGCTTTGGGGTTGTTGTAAGGGACGTAAAGGATGTGTGTCGTTTCCCGGTCTTCCGAGTTTGCGACCACTTTTTCT
>CAYUJC010000046.1:0-10550 GCA_964444945.1 uncultured Desulfuromonas sp. | reverse complement strand
CTCGTAAGTAACAGAGAAATCCCCCAGCGTTTTGCTGGCAATCCCTGGTACACCGTTGCTCTCTGCTGACCTTTTCCCAGCCTGGTAAACCCGCGACGCCATTCGCATGCAAACCACCCGCACAACATCAGGTGGCTCCTCATAACCATGCGTATAGGTGACCTCGATGTTTTCAACCCCATCAGGCCATCTTTGCCCCCTCAAGCGATAGACGATCCCTTTCTTCCGGTTTGTTTTGTAGTCCACACCATCAACCAGGCTGACACCGTCAACAACTATGCTTTTTACCGAGATCACCGGGAGCTGACTCAGGTACAGCTTGTCGCCATATCCACCATCAAAGACCTCAAGGTCGTCTTCCACCTTAACGATCTCCTGGTTGGTATAGACCTTGATTACAGCAGTTGCATCAGTAATCGCCTGCACGACTGAGAAATCGTCTTGAGAGATCTCAATCTGCAAAAAGTCGGCAATGTCGCTCACCTGGCAAAACATGTTTACTTCTTCCCTGCAGCCTTGGGCTTGCTTACCACCCCACCTTTACTGCTTGCGTCCAGCTCTGCTGGAGAGGTGGGCAGGGGGGTGCTTACCGTTTTCTCTTCTTCCGCCTCGAACTCCTTGGTCTCTTCCGGTTTGAGTTCCTTGGTTTCTACCGGCTTCACGGACTTTATCTCAGGTCCAGTGACGGGTGTTAATCCCCGCTTTTTGCCTTCGGCTTCAGTCAGTTTGATTCCGCTTCCTCGTTTCTGGTTGGTCCAGAATTTCATTAGTTTTGCCATTTTTCTATCCTCGTTCCTGGGGGAAGAATATCCGCTTCTTCCCCCCAAAGTTGCTTTATCTTCCCGGTTTATGCCGGTTGTAAACCGGCCTGTATGGGTTGGGGACCTTCCCGGTTCCCGGTCGCAATAGTGTTAGTCCGCCTTTCTGCACATAACTGCCGGGATTGCAGACCATCGTCAGGTCTTTGATCACCATCACCACGTTTTTTCCTGTAATTGCGTGGCTGCCAGGTCCGCAAACAAGGGTCTCATCTGCTGCCATTTCTCACCTCCGTTGCTCACCTATGTCAGTGAGAATAATTCTCCTGCCTGGAAGTCCAGCGTAAGTGTTTCACCGATAGATCGTGAGATCGAAGTGCCAAAATCGAAGCAGCACACCAGCAGGTCATCTGTGGAGGTATCGTCATAGATCACCACATAGCGGAATGGCCCCACGGAACCGGTCGCAGTCATTGTCAGGTTAGCCGGAATGTACTTGTACGTTCCGCCAGTTTGTCCCGAACTGGACTTGACCAGGGTCATTGTGTCAATTCCACTGGTGATTGGCGCCGTAAGATCACTGAGTTTTGTGTCCGTTGGTACCGGGGCGGTGTTCGTCAGCGCAACCTTCAAAGTGTTGCTTTCAAAGTCATGCTTGCCCTCGGCAACCGCCTCCGAAAAGCTGTTAAATTTTGTGTAATCAGCCATGTTTTTTACTCCTTCTCTATCCTAGGTCGTTTAGCCCGGGATTCTCCCCCGGGTCATATAAACCCCGGGGGAGTACTTGGTTATTTGTTCTATGCCGTAGCCATTTCCACGAAGGAGCTCGGCCTTGTTACTGCGAAAGCAGCCCGCAGTTCTGCCAGGATCGCCAGGATGTTCCTGATGAAAAAGTCAGCGTGAGAATCAGTAATACTGATGCTTACGTCTTCACGGTCCCAAAGAACCGCTCGTTTCCAGTTCGCCAGGTAAGCGGTATCAGCAGGCAGTCCGCCAAATTCCACCACCGGTACGCGCCACATGCTCTTTTGGTAGGGCAGGTAAGGAGCCGCTGCAAAAAGCTGCAGCTCAACTTTTTCCCAATCCAGGGGGTCGATCACGAAAGCGGTCGGGGTATCCAGGCCGTTCGTTTTCAGTTCGGTGATCGCCTTGCGGGCGGTGGTCAGGATGTCTGTGTTAAAAGCCTGGGTCAGAAGAGCGGGTGTGCTGGCCACACCGACCAGCTGAGGGCTGAATCCGTTGCCATTGATCATCTGATCTTCCAGTTTGGTATACAGCGCTTCGCGCAATTCCTGGTTGATCAGCCCGCGCAGCTGCCCTGCGTCAGCGATCGCTCGCTTGGTCGCCGGGATATAAGTAGCAATTGTTTCCACCAGCGCAGTCATGCGATACCATTCCATTTCGCCTTCGGGTTTATACCCGCCATCCACGTTTGGTATGAGGGCAGATCCGGAAACGGTCGGTCCTGCGGCAGAAGAAGCTTCCGCGACTGGCGCAGCTGTAGTCACCTGGGTGGTCTGCAGCACGAAATCCACCGCGTCACTTGTCGTCTGGCGTACACTCACCAGGTCGCGAAGGGTCGGTTCCGGGTATCCGATTCGGCTGTAGATACCGGAGTCATCTGGCTGGATGAAGGCACCTGCCGAGGTGGGATCAGCTCCGATGATCAGAGCTTTCTTTTCCAGGGGCATCGGAGTGGAGAAGGACGGAGAGGTCAAACCTTTTGCGTTTTCAGGGATGCGCCCGTTGGGAGCAACCACCTTCATCCAGTTTTTGAATTCATCCGAATTGATGAACTGGCTGCCCAGATCCTGATAAACCTGTGGCTTTTGCACTTCAGATTGAGACTTCAGGGCTTCAGCTTCCAGCTGATTGATTTTGTTCTGAAGGCTGGCATCATCCATGCCTTCTTTTGCCTCGTTATAGAGGTTGTAAGCTTTGTTGCGTTCTTCTTCGGTCATTGACCGTTTTTCAGACACCGCGGTTTCAACGATTGCGCGGGCGTCCAAAAGGTTTTTTTGGATTACTTCATTCGATTTCATTATTAGCCTCCATTGCTAAGATATTGAGAAGTAGATTCATATCCTCAGGATCAACACCGCTCGCGTTACTGTCTTCATTGACAGCCTCCGTTTCAGCTTCTTCCTCAGGTTCTGTCGTTCCCTTGTCAGGAACGGATTTGATGATTGTGGTTTGTGTGTTGTTGCCGGCACCAATCAATACCGGGCTCACCTCGAAAACATCGAGCCCTTCCAGATACCGGACTTGTTGATCATTTAGTTTCCCAAACGAACTCTTGACTACGTCGAAGCCATAGCTCCACTCCTGCAGCTCGCCCAGGTTCTTGACCGTTTTGTATGTTTCCGTTCCACCGGTCGTGTCCAGGAAGAATTCCCCGTCCACCCAGGCTTTTTCTTCGTCTTGATGGATCACCCCCCTTCCCACTGGTAAAGCGCCCCAGTTATGCCCCCAGGCGGCGATTCTGACAGCCGCACCTTCTTTGAAAGCGCCAGTTAGTGTTATGTCACCTTGCTTATCAACATCACCAAAACGGCTGAAAATCGCCTGGAAAACGCCGCTTTGGTCGCTGTCTTCCTTGAACTCAATTGTTGTTTTGAAAGATTTCTTTTCCATCGTTTTATTTCCTTCTTTTTTGTTTGCATCGAACCATCGGTCTATATACTCATGCCATTCTGCTGGTCTGCCGTCTTGGTCGCAGCGGATATGTGCTTCTTCCCTGCTGATTTCGATTTCAACCAGTTCAGCTTCAAATCGCTTAACCAAATCTTGAACTTTTTCATTACTCCTGGCGCCTGTAATGATCCAGGCATCCAGTTCCGGATGTAATTCGATTGTTTGATAGACTTTTTCAACCAGATCCAGCATTGCCCGGGTCAGTTTTTTCACTCGTACTTTGCTAGGCATTCCTGAAATCGCCTGATAGATCGCGTCATAATCGCAGATCAGATCACCTTCTTTGGCGTTCTTTTGTACATACGTGCTTTTACCGGAACAAGGTGGTCCCCAAACGATAGTTCTCATTCTTTGTCCCTCCCATAAACCAGGGAGCATTGACAATACGCCACCTCACCGGCTCCGGCTCGATAATCTCCTGGCCACATCGCTCCGTTCGGGAACGTGTCTCTGATCCCTACGGTCACACCGTTAAGCGCTGCGTGGGTGTCCCTCGGGTTGTCGCTTCTGACAACCCAGGTCTTGGTCTTGAAAATACGGCTCTTGTCTGCCACATCGTATTCAGCAAACTGTTCCAGTTCGTGCACTCTGAAAGATACGAATCGCAATAAACCGCTTGCCAGCAGTACCGCAAAGATTTTCTTTACTGCATCCAGTGGATCCTCATCACCCATTACCTTGGCAAGTTGTTCATAGGTGCTGTGATTCAGGTTTTCCGCTGCGATCCGCGAGTTGGTTCTCAGAAACTCTTCCATCCATTCCGGGTTGTAGGCAAAAGCAAGTTGACTGGCAAAAGCCCTGGCGTATGCCCCTGCAGTGGACTTTGAAAGCGCAAAGAAATCCGCTGCGACTTCCCGGTTCCAGCGCTGTTCATCCCACCAGAAAGCAACATTCTTTGCCCCTTTGATCAGTGGTAATACAGCATCCCTCTGTCTTGTCAGGGTTTTGCTTACCAGATCAGTCCAGTCCTTCACCGCTTGTTCAGTGATCTCTGGAAAATCTGGTCTCACAGTTGGGAAGTTCAACCGTTTTGTTTCAAGTGCTTCCTGCTCCCATGCCTTCCCATCATTTGGTTCATAATAGGTGGCCGGTGTGCTCATATTCAGCGGTGTTACCAATTGATCAGCCTCCGGGCTGTCAATCCGCGACATGTTCATAATCGCCCTGGCTTCGTTGGCTGTCATATATGGCACCCCCACAGCCTGGCGCAAGCTCGCTGTCTGCTTTTCGAAATCGCCCTGTAATTTGGCTTCGATATTAAATTCCACGTAAGCCCCCTGCAGGTCAGGAAATTCAGTTAAATATTGCGCGTCAATGTCATCCTGTACGCTTCTGAATAATGGACCCAACACGTCGGTATAAAGGCTCTTGTTTTGGCTTTCGATGTTGTTAAAAGTCGAGCGCTCTAAGATACCCACCATCGGTGGTGGAATGTGATAAGCTCTGGCGCACTCTTCCCGAGTCAGTTTCCGGCTCTCGATGTAAAGCGTGTCTTTTGGTGCCCAGCTGATTGGCTTGAATTGCATCCCCTCTTCCAGAACGGCGGTCTTGCCTGCGTTGTCCTGCCCGGAATATAGTGATTCCCACTGTGCCCTGAAGTTTGCCCTGGCTGCATCGCTCCAGCCTTTAGCTTCCACCGGGCGTTCGATCACCCCACCTATCCGGGCTGCGTTCTGCCAGAACTTGGAGGAATACTTGCTGTTTTCGTGTTCTTCCGCCAGGATCTCTCTCAGCCCTTCCAGGGGAGAGATTCCGTATGAGTTATTGTGCGGGTTGTAGGTCCGGAAGTGCACGATGTCACCTGGATCCGCTTCTATTTCTTTGCTTCCCAGGTTGATCCTGTACAGATTTGGTTTGAGCACCCCGTCCACTCTGACCAACATGTATGGGATCCGCAGTAACCCGCTAATCTCGTTGTTATTGTCCCTGATCTTGAGCAGGTATCCGTTCCCCGAGATGAACATGTCTGATAAAACCGATTCAAACAGCTTATACTGTGATATCTTGTTGTCAGATGGCAGCGGTCGAGACAAGATCCTCACAGCTGCATGTTCACGCAGTCTTATTCGGTCATTGTCCTTGTCGCGTTTGTACACGTGCAGCCCCGGGTGTGCCATATTCCGCGCCAAAAAGTCAACGCAAATCTTGACGTTGTTGTGCCTCCGGTACATGGCTTCATAATCCAGCGTGTAATCGCTGTAGGTGTCAAAGCTGATAAAGCCTCCGTTCGTTGGCCACCAGCCCGCTGGCATGGTCGAGAGAGTCGCTTCAGAGATGATTGTGCTACCCATTCAACACCTGCAAAAAATCTACATCAGCAACAAAGATCAAAACCTCACCGTCTACTTTTCGGGTTTGGCCATTCTCGTGCAGAAATGCATCGCGAAGTACCAGGTAATCCCCCCGCCGTTTCCAAAGTACCCCCTGGAAGGCTTTTTCTGTTTTCAGATTCACAATCACCTTGCGAACCAGGGCATAAAATCCAATTCTCATAAAACCTCCAGCCCTCTGCTCTCATAAACCGATTGAGGCGGTTCTGTCGTGTGTCTTAGAGCCCGGTCTGTCGCCATAATCCCTGCCACGATGCCGTCAATCTTTTGCCGGCTTTTTGATTTGTCCGGTTTGATGTTCCCGGCCGCGTCCGTGGTTGTCATGACGTTGTCTGCCATCCAGCGCATCACGGGATGTCCCCCATGTCGCAGTCTTCCGTTCAAAACCAGCCGTTCCACTTCTTTGGTTGGCGGACTCATACTCACATATCCCTGGCCAAACCCCACCAGGGTGAAACCCATATTCATCAGGGTTTGGCTGATTTGTGTTGCTCCCCAGCGGTCAAAAGCGATCTCTTTGATGTTGAACCGCTCACCAAGGTTTTCAATTTCAGCCAGGATGAAGTCGTAATCAATCACATTACCGGGCGTCGCGATCATATAACCTTGGTCAACCCATGCCTGGTAAAGCTCCCGGTCTTTGAATGATCGGTCTGTCAGCTTCTCTTCCGGGCAGAATAGGCGCGGGATCCAGGTGTGCAGCTCTGCTTCACCTGGTTCGTTTGGTATGTCCAGGACAAAAGCGGCAATATCTGAGACTGATGCCAGGTCAAGCCCACCATAAGCGATCGACCCTTCCAGCATCTTTTCATCCAGATTGTCAACTCCACAGGCATCCCAGGCTGCCATGTCCAGCCAGCGTGTTTCCTGGCTTGTCCACATGTTCAAATAGAGCCTCTTGAAGGTGTTTTGATATGCCGGGCTGTTTTTCGCCTTCTCAAATTCCTGGCGCAGATAATCTATCTTGATCGTGTGCCCCAGGCTCGGGTTTGCCTTTGCCCAGGTCTCTTCGAATTCCCAGTCATCTGTTGGCGCAGCCTCGTAGATCGCAGGATAAAACCAGTCCATCTGGATGATTCCATCTCTCACCTGGCACGCACGCTCATAAACCTCGTAACAGATGGAGGTACGGTCATAACCGGCAGTGGTCATCGAAAGCAAAAGTGGCTGCCGCCTGGCTCCAAAGCTCGTCTGGATCGTGTCATACAGTTCCCGGTCCTTCTGCGTATGAAGCTCATCAAACGCGGCTCCGTGCAGATTGCCGCCGTGCTTTCCGCCGGCATCACTCGAAACCACTTTGTAGACGCTCGCCCCTTCCTTGCTCATAATCGCATTCCGGAACGGGCTTACCACCTGCGCGAGGGTAGCGTTCTGCATCACCATGAAACGCGCCGTGTCAAAGATCAGTCTGGCCTGTTCCCGGTCTGCAGCAATCGAGATTAGCTCTGCGCCTGGTTCCTGATCAACGATCAGCAGGTAAAGCATGATTGCCGCTCCTAAAGCCGACTTCCCATTCTTCCTGGCCACAAACACAAAAGCTTCCCGATATCGCCTGTAACCAGTCTCTTTTTCTTTCCAGCCAAAGAGGTTGCTTACCAGTTCCTTTTCCCAGTCCAGAAGCAAAAAGGGCTTTCCACCCAGGTCACCTTTCACATGGGTGACATACCTTTCGATAAAATCGACCGCCACCTGCCCTGCCACGGCATCATATTCATATTTCTCGAGATCACAGTTCCAGGGATCGTAGACCTTGGGTGCTGTCACTTTCTTACTCATTCGCACCCCCTTCCACTTTCTCGCGCGCCTGGGCAAACAGGCTGTCGGCCAGGGAATGGCTTTTGTCTTTGGGAGACAGAGCCTTTACCCTTGTTCGCTCAGCAGGGGTCAGCCCGAATTGGGTCAGCATGTCTTTGACCTGTTTCCAGGACGTGTTGGCGATCCCAACATTCGGGTGTTGGTAGACCGTGCCTTTGTCCGTGAGCACAATATTGCCTGACTTCATCAAAGCTTTCCTGGCTGCCACCATGTCTCCATAAGCCATGCAGAGCAGCTCGAGGGCGTTGTAATCCCCGTCTGAATACAAACCTGCTTCTTTCAGCTGTGGACCCAGTTCCCGCCATAAGCGTTTACCGTAAAGGTTCATCGTGCTGGGTGCTTTTGGAAACTCCTCAGGAACATCAAAGACAGCCTGTGAATTGTTCACGCGGCTCTTTTTGAGCGTTCCCTGCGCTTCTTTGATTGCATCTGGCACTGGTTTCCTACCGCGCACGCCTACTCCACCTTTCGCCGGCTTGGTGGTGCTCTGCCTCATGGCAGCGCCGGCATAATGCTTCCAGGTTGTCCTCGTCGTCCTCCCCGCCATCACGTTTACGCAAGATGTGATGTGCGAGTTCCGAAGGTTCACCGCATCGTTCACAGTTTGGATTGCGAGCAAGAAAAGCCTTGGATCGTTTCCGCCAGATGGGGTCGTCATAGGTTATGTCCCTCGGTCGCTCCCACTGCTTAAGGTATTCACGGTGGTGTTCCGGGCAGCGATGGATTCCGGGGGTTGATACCAGGTTTGGGCAACCCGGGACCATGCATGGTCTCTTAGGTCTGGTCGCCACAACCCCCTCCGATCAACCGCTTGACCTCCAACCGCAGACGCTCAAGCTCCAGGGCCATCACCGCGATTTGATGATCCTGTTCCTGGATCCTCTTCTCCTGCTCTTTGTTTCGTTTGTCGCTGATCTCAAGATCCGCAGTCAGTTTCTTGACTTGTTTTTCCAGTTCATTGATCTTTCTATCCCGATTTTCGATCGCTTCCTCACTTGTCCGTTTATCTCTGTCGCTTTCGGCTTGGAGGTTGTCAATTCTGGTCGTCATCGCAGCCATTTGGGTTTTGAATGTCTCGCCAAGTATCGCCATACATTCCGCGGCGATCTTGTCGCTTTCGGCTTTGACTTTTCTCCGGTTGGCGATGTTGGTCGCGATCACAGCGCCCAGGCCGCTGCCTCCCAGCAGGGCTGGAATCAAAATGGCGAGGAGTGTTCCCCAGTCCACGGCTTTATCCTGCGTCCAGATTTCGGTATGCCTTGATCTGCTTTACTTTGCTGGTTTGGGGCGAAAAGACGTAAGTACCAGCATTGAAGATCAGCGCCTGGAGAAATGCATATACCGCTTGTTGCCAGGTGATCGGGTTGGCAGAGGTGATCAATCCATAATTGGTCAGCAGGAAGACCGTAACCGTAACGATTGCCATCGAGCCGATCATGATCCCGCTTTTAATCTCCGACTTCAAACCTGCATACCAGGTTGAAAGGGCTGGAAAATAGGATGCCAGCAAACTGGCAATTACAGCGACCACATTGATGATCATTTCAGGTGTGAATTCCATTAGTTACCTCAACTCCATCTTTCTCCTGGTCACCCAGGACTTAAAACAAAAAAACCAACCACGACATCTCTCTCAAGATGGATGGTTGGTTGGAAGCCAACAAACGCCTTCTGGTGCGCTAACTCCACCAGATATTCGGTTTTCTACCTCTTATTATACTATATGTGGGGGTCTAATGCAAGAAATCAACCCAGGAATTTAACGGATGTCAATCATCCCCGCACCTTAAAGCACACCACCCCTCCTGGGGGAAGGGGCGGTGGCTTGAGGGCGGAGACGAGAAATAAAATTCTGAATTCTCCTTTTCCCGAGTTGCTTAGTGGGTCCTCGCTGACTGTTTACAGTATAGTCGATTTCATGACATCATGTCAAGTGAAGCTAAAGAGATTGTAAAGAAGGTGAATGCCCCCAGGGAGACTCGAACTCCCATCTAACACGTAGTCAGCGAGTTGCTTTATCCACTAAGCTATGGGGGCAAGCACTAAAGGATATTTTACTACATAGGAACTTGAAAACAGCATAAAGTACCCATTCTGAACCTTAATTTATTCCAGATTAATTTCTAATATAGAACGCGTGTTCTTATCGAGGTATAATTTCGTTATGGAAGCTTGTAAGAAACCTGAACCGGTTTATGAACCTGATCCAGATGCGCCGCGCGATCCCCTTCCCCCGCCGCGCTTTAAGCCCAAACAAATCCGCCTTTGCTGGTTTGACAAAATTAGCTTTGATGTAATCTCCGATGATCCGGAACCGGATTATTCAGATTTCAACGAAGCCCCGTAGATATATTGAGAGTAGCCAGGTAAAATCTGCGTCTATTCTATTTCTGATTAATCGATTGGTGGATCCTTTTCGAGTTTTCCATGAAACTGTTTTTTGCGATCTTCTTTCGATAATCCTTTTTCAAACGCGTTCAGTTCGTCAATTTTGTCTGCTATCTGTCTCAATGCTTCGGCAGGCATAAATCCTCCCCCGGGTCCTTCGGTATAAGACCAATAATCAGGGTCGTCGTACAAGTCTTGTCCGTTAAAACGTGTAATTTGACCACCGTAGCGGTACTTGTCGTTTATATACCAATCAGGGTTGTTATAAGACACACGTATTGCTGCCTTATGTTCATTGATGAATTCAAATTTAGTCTTTATCATTGCAATCCCTCATTTTTCACTAATCACTCCCTCAGTATACTATTTTTACTCCTTCTGGTTGATCAACTCTGCCAAAGCCTTCGTTCCCAGGTCCCAGTGGAACTCTTTACCGCAGTCCACGCATACCCCGCGCCAGAAGGTCGTCGCGATCCCGTTCACGATCAACATCTCCTTGCCCTTATACTCACTCAATCTCCCCACCTCCCGGCCGCACTTCTGGCATTCGATAATCACTTCTTCT
>CAYUJC010000045.1:0-22137 GCA_964444945.1 uncultured Desulfuromonas sp. | reverse complement strand
TGGAGTAAGCCGCTCCCCTATCCCTTCGGCCCATGCCGGAGACTGGCCTAGAAAAAACGGCACATCCGCCCCCAGCTGTAAGGCTTCACGCGCCAGGGTCTCATGTTTGAGCCCCAGCTCCAGAAGATTGTTCAAGGCGAGCAGAACTGCTGCTGCATCGGAGGATCCGCCACCGAGCCCGGCGGCGACAGGGATATGTTTTACTATCAGGATATCAACCCCGCGCCGTGAAGGATCATGTTGCAACACAGCACGCGCAGCTTGAGCGGCAATATTCTCCTCCCCAGCGGGCAGAGCAACACCAGCACACTGAACCCGCACCAGAGAATCAGCGCGCAGACCTATCCGCACCTCGTCATACAAACTGACTTTCTGCATCAACATGCATAGATCGTGATACCCATCTGCACGTCGACCCAGCGCATGCAGGCACAGATTTATTTTGGCCGGGGCCTGAAAATGCTGCATGCGCATTTCAACTCATACCCCCATATTTTCCTGTACGGTGCGTGCCCATTCGAGAGCATTAAGATACGCATCCATTATCTGCGCTTGCCCATATCCATAACTTTCGACAGTATCCCATTGCCCTTTTTCATGTGCTTCCACACTAGCGAGGGTCAGGCCCAGGCGCCCCTTGCGTTGCAACAATGCAACCCTGATCTCATGATCCAGCGGCATCTGTTCCAACACCTCCTCCATGGTGGAGTCAAAAATGGTGTCAAGCAGGGAGAAAAGTCCAACGGTAAAGAACTCTGAACTCCGATCCACATCTTCCTCCCCCCCGAGCAGCTCACACATCTTGGCCCGCACCAGCGACATGGTTACCACTTCCTTCGGCTTGTCATCAATGGTGCCCAGGGAAACGACACACGCCCAGTTGCGGATATGCATCACCCCAAGATACAGAATAGCCTGCCGCACTGACCTGATTTGGGACAACAAACTATAATAACACGAGTTGATCTGGCGCAGCAGCTTCACACACAGATTCACATCGGTCTGCTATAATCTGCTGTAAAACATCCATATTTATTTCTCGGCGCTGTATTTCTGCCATCAGGCGCAGCATCGCCAGTCGGCCCGGTGCTATCGTGCGTCCAGACACTACCTGAGGTTTACTGAAGAAAAACCCCTGAAAATAGTCAAAACCAAGCTCCATGCAGTACTGAAATTCTTCATGGGTTTCCACCTTTTCGGCCAGCAGCTTCAGCTCCTTGAGATCCCGCAGGCGCGACACCTGCTTCGCGATCTGGTCCCGACTCTGCGCCAGGATATCGATTTTGATAATGTCGGCGCACGCTACTAACGCCTGATTCTCTTCCGACAGGACAAAGTCATCCAGCGCGATCTGATGCCCAGCCGCTGCGAGCTGCGCCAGCGCTTCCAGAACTTCCGGCTCCGGATTGACAGACTCAAGAACCTCAACAACCAGCTGATCCGGGGCTAAACGGACCCCGGCACCCTTGAGGAGAAACCCACGCGTAAAATTACAATAAGCCTTGGCGCGTCCCACCAGACGATCCAGTCCGACATCGATCAGAGAATTGACTACAACCTCAGAACTGGCAGCGTCGGCGTCACTGATTATCGCCCAATCTACATCAGCATGCCGATACAGAAGTTCGTAGGCTATAACGTTCAACTTGCGATCAAAGATCGGCTGTCGCCCTATAAAAATATTGGTCATTACATACCACCACGGTTACCCAGATAAGCTCTAATATGCACATACCTGCCAGCGTGCGAGGGTTCATAAACTTGCATACAGCGGCACTCTTTGCGAGTCAAGCACAGGGCTCTGGCGGCAGAGCGCCTGAACACATTCCGTCCGAATAGTCCCACCTGCCCTATAGGAACATAGTTATAATATGACAAACCAATCGACTCTGGTTGATTCACTGATTTTTGGAAAATGGGTAAGGCAAGAAAGGCTGGGTGAAATCAACAACTCAGCCCAGCTCTACTTCTACATTAACAGCCAAAAGTCGAGCACGAGCCGCCCAGAAAGCTAAGCATACCAACCACATGGAACTGCCAAACGGAGCCCTCGCCACGGGAGTTGTCACCCTGAGAATTTGGCCATATCCAATAGCTAGTTAAAGTCAGAAATCTGCACTTTGGTGCGCAATGCCTGCCGTTGTTGCGCTAAACAAAAGGATATCAACGTATCGCGCACCTCCGGCTCAATAGAGATATAGTGCAACGCCACTTCGAAGCCATTACGCAGCGTTTCATGCACCCGTACCACCCGGGCGGTACATCGCTGTGGCATCTGCCCTGACAGATGGAAGGTCAGCTCATACAATTCATTGAGTTCAAAGGGGTTGGCGCAACTGAGCAGCGCCCCATTGCCACTGACGTTGATCGTATCTACCATTACGGGACTTGGCTTGTTATCACTGCCGGGCAGCACACGCTGGCAGGAAACCTTAACCGGGGCATTGACGCGAAAGTACTCACGCTGCTGTGCGTAGGAAAAACTCTCCATCGCCAGCACTCGCAGCACCCGCGGGCTTGTCACCGCGTCGACATGGGCATACATGGAAACAGTCCCAGCCCGGGTATCCAGTGAAAGCAGCAGCTTACTCCCCGGGCGCACAATGTTTACAGGCAATTCATCAGGACGAAATTTCAGCTCCAGATATGGCTCGGCTATGATTCGGGCCACGGCCTCCAAACGCTCCTTGGTACCATCTTGCAAAAGAAGGTACACGCGTACAATTGTAGGCTTTTCCAGATGCTTGAAAAGCGCGAAATCTGCCATGAACTTGCCTCGATGGATAGCGTCAGCAGGCGGGTCCGCCAATAAATCACGCGGTAAAATAACGTTTCGAGGCAGCCCCCTGCCCCTGCGCCCGGTAGCCGCTGACGGCGTTTCTACCACATTTTAATGCCCCGATTTCCTGAGAAATGAGCGCCATGATGCCACTAATTTTGGGCAAAAGCAAATCATTCAACGCCTTAATTTCTTTCATAAGCCCTAAGCGTTCATGCACCAATGGGCAGGGCGCAAGTTCTTCGGGGGTGATCCGTTCCAGGCGCGACAACAACACGGCATCTTCCCTCTCTATCCGCTGCTGTTGTTCTGCCATGGCAAGCACCAGGGTTGCCACCTGCCCTTTTTCGTCAGATACTGCAGCTGCAATCTGCTGCATAAGCTCCAACAGAGACGCATAGCGCGCCACTGACTCTCGCAATGTCCTGTCGAGTCCGGTCAATTCGGAACCAACTCCGGGATGAGCTCTTTTCATCGACTGTGCACCTGTTCATATGTCCAGAAGAAACACCGCCTCCCCTGCGCGCACAAACATAGAAGCGCGCAGGGGAGGAGAGAAACAATCCAAAACGCCCTTAAAATCTAGCCGGAAGCAGAAAGAGGACGATACGCCGCAGGTGTCGCTGGGGAGTAAGCATCTTTTGCTGCAACCTGAACTGCGGCAGCAGACTCACTGCGCCTGATCTCGATTGCTTCGATCCATGTGGATCTCAAGCCTGTAAGTAAATCTTCCACTACCCGGTAGCGCGCGACATCATTTTTAAGATTTGCCGTTGTGAGCTCGCGGGTCATAAAGGCGTACAACGCATCCAGATTCTGCGCAATATCACCACCAATTTCGTGGTCGAGGGTGTTGGCAAATTCCGTCACAATGGCCATGGCGCGCCTGGTCCCTTCGAGCTTTTTTAACTTGTCCCCCTCTTCCACGCCAGCAATCGCCTGGCGGGTAAAGCGGATGGCCCCATCATAAAGCATTATGAGTATCTGCTCTGCAGAGGCGGATAAAATCTGATTTTGCTGATACTGCTGAGTATACGCGTTCATTATTTTCCTCCGGTCAACATCTTGCCCATAAGGTCCATCTGCTGAGTCAGGAAGTTGCTCTGTGAATTCATTTGAGATACCAGCAACTCGAGCGCATTAAACTGAGAACGCATGGTCTCTTCGCGCTTCTCTGCCAACATTTCCATACGAGTTATCTGGCTGTCCAGACTTTTAAGGGTGCTGTCATAGCTCTCTTTTTTGTCGGCATAGAGGCCGGAACTCACCCCGGTGATCTTCACAAGCGCTGAATTAAAATGCTTCATAACTCCAGGCTCTGTTCCCTCACCCGCAAGCAATGAGACCACGTCGTCAAAGCTTGTCTCCAGCGCGCTGTTCAACATCTTTTCATCCAGGTTCAAAGAGCCGTCGCGTTGGGTTGAAATCCCGATCTGGCTCAATACCGACAACCCGCCACTGGTATTTACCTGGGTGGAAAGCAGGTTCTGTAATTGGCGCTTCACCCCATTTATGCCGCTGTCACCACGCACCAGGTTGCTTAGAATATCCTCCTGCCCCTCTTCGATCTCAGCTGCAGTTGGACGGCTGGCACCAAACCCATCATAGCCGGCAGAGATCCAGTCCATTACGGCGTTATAACTGGCGACAAAGTCCTGCACCTTCTCCTTCAATGCGGACGTATCTGGCTGGACGCTCATAAGCGAGGTACGATACTCCGGCTGCGCCGCCCCCTCGGGCGATATCACATCACTGACGGAATTCAGGTGCAGGTCGATCCCCGGCAAAACTCCGCTCAGGGTGTTGCTGGCGCTTGTTATCTCGATACCATCGATTTTCACTATCGCCTGCTGTGCGGGGCGCATCGTTTCAAACCCAATGCCCCCTCCACTCAGATCTGCAGCAGCTTCAAAACTTGTAGTTGCATCCTTCCCGGTCAACACCAGGCGATAAGGGGTAGCACCGCTGCCGTCGTTTATAATGGACGCCGTTACTCCAGTCACGTCCGCTACGGCATTGATCGATTCCTGCAGACCCAGCAGCGAATTGTTGCTTTCATCCACGTTAATAACCGTCGCACCAATACTGAAAGTGCCCTGTCCGAGGATCGCATCGGTGCGCGACGCCACCCCGCTGCCGACACTTTTCTGTACCTGCGCCAGTTGCACCACCGCAACGTCGTAGCTGCCACTGCCCGCTCCGGTACTGGTTGCGGTGAAGGGGGCCGCAGCGCTTATATCGATACTGCTCTGACGAACCTCACTGGTAATATGCATTGAGCCAACAGCTTCGCGCAGATTATTCAGACGGTCGTCAAACTGCTTAAACGCCTTGAGGCGCGTAGCCTCGGATTCTTTCTGTTTTTCCAACCGCGCAATGGGTCGCCGTTCAATCTCCATCATCTGGGTGACGATAGAGTCGGTATCCATTCCGGTGGCCAAACCACTGAACGTTATGTCAGCCATGTCATTCTCCTGCTATCTATTCCGTTAGACTTGATCCCAGCGCCTCCGTGCGCCTTGCATCTGTATGCTCTTGTCGGCACACCCGGCCCAATGGTTTAGAAAAACTGTCCAAGTTTTCCTGCTGCCTGATTCGCGCCACCACCACGGCCACCGGGTTCTGCCTATTCCAGAATAGTGCGCAGCCTTTTGGCGTCGATAGCGTTCAAACGTTCCCCCTGAAGCGCCAACGTAACAGCGTGGCGCGCCAGCGCACGGTACACAGGGAGAACTTCAGGGCACACTGCTTTGATTTGCTCCAGATGCGCTGCAACGGTGCCGACGTCCGCGCGCACCACCGGCCCGGTGAGTGCATGCTGCGCTCCAATTTTCAGGGTATTGTGCACGGCGGTCTGAATCAAAGGTGCAAAAGCGGCCGGGAACACTTCTGCTGGGGGGATCGGCGGGGTGGCCGAGGCGGAAACCGGTGGGGAGACTATCCCGCTGCAGAGCGCACATGCAGCATCGATGAGGGTGGTGACATAATTAGATACCATGCAGGCGGCAGCGTGATAGCGTATTTTGTCTGCGGCGCAGATGACAAAACTGCGGCAGGCAAGATCAGCAACTAGTCTGTGTCCGCGTTCAAGGGCGGGGGCCTCGCCTTGCAGGGAGCAGTAACTGCCGGGCAGGGCCTCATAACCTGCTGCCGGGGAAGCGAAGGTCTGCAGCGGATGGAGCGCCAAGGTCAGCACTTGACGCTGTACGGGGCGCAAAGGAGAAAAAACCTCGGTAGTGTGCAGGCCACTGCAGTGAACCAGCAAGGTATCGGGACGCAGCTCTAGCGCGCAGAGCTCTTCCACCACCGCGGCAAGATTGTCATCCGGCACGGTGAGAAAAATAACCCTGCTCGTGCTGCAGCGCGCCAGGCTGGTGGCGGCCATCAACTCCGCCCCAATAAAAGCAGCGGCGCTGCGGGTTGCGCCAGGATCGCGCCCCACAACTGCGCTTACAGGGTAACCGGCACTACGCAGTAATCTCCCTATGCTCTGCCCTACGCGTCCCGGCCCGACAATGGCGATGGCGGCCTTCATTGGACCTTAATGTCCAACGTACCGACATCTTCTATCCACGCGCGCATCTGATCCCCAGGCACTACCCGCCCCACCCCGGCGGGGGTTCCAGTGAGGATAATATCTCCGGGTTCGAGGGTAAAAACACTGCTGATAAACGCGATGATAGCGGGAATGCGGTGGATCATACACGCGCTGTTGCCATCTTGCCGCAGCACTTCGTTGACTTCCAGGCCGATCCTGAGGTGATGGGGATCACTAACAGCAGCGCTGGGAACAAATTCAGACAGCGGGCAAGAGGTGTCAAACCCCTTTGCCAGATCCCAGGGATATCCTTTATTCTTCAACTGCGTCTGAATATCGCGCAGAGTCATATCTATCGCTACGCCGTAGCCGCGCACCAGTTCCATAGCGCGGCACGCAGTAACATGTTTACCCACGGCGCCGATGAGGACGGCGAGTTCCACTTCGTGGTGGCAGTCCTGGGAACAGGACGGTATGACCACACTGTCTCCATCCCCGACAATACTGCTGGCTGGCTTGCTGAACAGCACCGGTTCGGCGGGAACCTCATTCCCAAGCTCTACCGCGTGCGCCACGTAGTTCCGTGCCAGGCACAATATTTTGCCGACACGGACAGGGCAGGACTCCCCCTGCAGGGTTATACTGTGCATGTGGATTCTCCAGTTCTGTGGGTTATTCAGCGCCTAGGTTGCTGACCTTGTGCGGCGGTCCTTGCGCCACCCTACCCTTTTTTTGCGCGTGGCAGCGCCCAGTTGTGCCGGATTGCAAGGATCCGCACCACAACCACCAGCGCAGCAGCGGCCAGGGCCGAGATGGCATAATTAAGAGCAAGCATATGTCCGGCATAAAAAAGAGTACCCCCGGCGATACAGGCTGAAGCGTAAATTTCCCGGCGCAGGATTAAAGGCACCCTGTTTGAGAGCATATCGCGAATCACCCCACCCGCAGTAGCGGTTATCACCCCCATGGTCACCGCTACGATAAAACTCATGTCGAAGTTGATCGCCTTCTGAGTACCGATAACCACAAAAGTACCCAGGCCGATGGCATCCAGGTACAAAAGGGGATGGGCAATATGCTCAAAGTGACGGTGAAAAATAAAAACCAGCACCGCGATTGCTATGGAAAGGTACAGGTAGGTGTCATTCTGCAGACAAAATGGCGGAGTATCTCCGAGAAGGATATCCCGCAGCGTGCCGCCTCCAATGGCGGTAACCACTCCGAGCACCAGAACGCCAAGCAGGTCCATTTGGCGCCGGATACCGGCCCAGGCCCCCGATGCAGCAAAAGCCGCAGTCCCAAGCAAGTCAAAAGCATATAGCAGATTCATCCCTGATCCTCTATAATTGTGCACAGCTGTTTTGCACGCGCCTTGGCTACTGCTCGGGTGCCTGCTTGGGCTCCATGTTTTCTCATTTTTTAACCTGGGAGACGTAAACCCAGGCGGTTGGGAAGTTCCCCACCGGGTATTTCCCAATTTCCCAAGGGCGTACCAGGCCCGGAAAGGTTTGCTGCGTAGATGTTTTTCCCATTTGCCGATACTCCCAATCCACCAGGGATCAGCCCGGTCACCCTGGGGTTGATCATCCTCAATGTTGCAGTCTTCATTATATTCACCCTCCCTTTGAGCACAACCGCACCCGACATCAATAATCCGTGGCTACTTGAGTACTTAAAAAGCATCGGGGTTGACAACAACGCCCAGCTGCGCCAGATCTGGAATCACCTGAGCGCCTACCAGGCCTTTGTGTATCAATACGGTTATCGGCCGGCAAACCCTTCGGTCCTGACCCTGTTCAGCTCCATGTTTCTGCACGGGGGGCTGCTCCACTTAGGTGGCAATATGCTGTTTTTGTGGATATTTGGTGACAATGTTGAACACCGCCTTGGCAGTCTGCCCTTTCTGCTCGCCTACCTGGGTTGCGGCGTGCTCGCCACCCTGTTCTTTTCTCTCTTCGCTGCCGGCTCCAATATCCCGCTGGTGGGGGCATCCGGCGCTATTTCCGGAGTGCTGGGCATCTACTTTGTGTGGTTTCCGCGCAACAAGGTTAAAACGTTCGTCTTCCTGTTTCCCTTTATCATGAACTCCATCTATCTGCCGGCACGGTTGGTGCTAGGGTTTTTTATCCTGATTGATAATCTGCTGCCTTTCCTGTTTGCCTCTACCGGCAGTGGTGGCGTGGCTCATGGAGCCCACATCGGCGGATTCATTGGCGGTGTAGTTCTGGCTTTATGGAAATATCCTCCCCGGGCCCCAACGCGTGGGCAGCGTTATTCTTAAAGCCTCAACCCCATCTGGGTGGAGCTTGGCACGCTCTTGCGCCAAAGATTTTTCCCTTGGCGTTATGCTTCAATCCTGCCCCTCATCGAAGCGGGTGAATTCATTATATCTAATTACGGCCGAAAGTTCTTTGCCGTAGGCGTGGCTCTTTTCTGAATAACGGTGTAACTTTTCCACCAATTTATAAGGGTCGGCAGAACGCATACGCAATTCGCGAAACTCCGCAAAGGCGGCGCTGCGCCCTAAAAGGCGGTAGTAGTCACGCACGGAGTCCTCCAGGGAATCGTACTTGCGCACCCAGATGGTTTTGTCTCCACGCTGCTGCGCAGCGGCTATGCGGGCTTCATTGGCATTAAACGACCACACCCCAAAGATGTTGTTGGCCTCGACAAAAAACCGTGAAGTCCCCCAGGCGCTTTCCATTGCGGCCTGCGCCAGTGCTACACTTGGCGGGTGCGGCTTAAGCGCCTGCAGCAGCTCAGGGTCGGTACGGGCTTTATACTCATGCTTGAGCTTTGCGATGGCTTCGCGCTTCCCTCCTTGCTCCACCCATGCCTGCACTTTCACATAACGCTGCATGAGATCAGCATGAACCCGCTCTACTACCGGCACCAACGTTGCAAGAAAGTACTCCTTTTTATCCACCACGCCCACTATCTCTTCCGGCTGTTCTTTCTCCTGAGGTGGCGGCGGCGGCTCTACCACCTTGCTCTGCACAAAAAGCAGAACCACCCCAAGCGCCACCAGGGCATACACGAGATTAAATATCCTTTTATGCTTCATCTTCGCTCCTTTGTCATTGCCATTTAAACTTCATGTACTAAATAAAAAAACCCTGAAGCCAGGGTATAATAAATATCTCAGGATATATTTCTCCCCCTGCGAATGTCAAGACACACGTCGGCGTTCGCAGGGGGAGAAACAGATGGGGAAGTCTGCGGAAAACTGTGACAGGGGAAAATATATATGAACTATACGTTTTTTATGGCCGCCCAGGCATTCTGCATCAAGTCCGTAGAAAGTTCGTGTAAGTCTGCATCTATAACACACATCAGCTTAAGTTCGATCGCGCGGAGAACAACCCCAGTGTAGGAGATGGCCGCGACAAAGATATCCTGCTGGCGAATATCTCCCGCCTCTATTCCCTCAGCTATAACCTGGCGTACCATTTTAAACGGTTCTGAAAAACAGATGGGAACGGTGTCGCTCATAAATTCGGAGTGCTTCATATACAGCAGATATTCCATCATGACGGGATCCGACTCGGTGATATCGAAGCACAGCATGGCGAAGGCTTCAAGCTTATCACGGATACTCGAAACATCATCAAAGCGCTCCTGCAACATGCTCTGAAAGTCGTGCATGGTATCTTCGTGGATATGGCGCGCCAGAGATTCCTTGTTGGTGAAATAGCTATATATGGCTCCGGTACTGACACCGGAAGCTTCTACAATGGCGGGGATGGTTACATTATGATAGCCCTTTTCCACAAACAGATCGCGCGCTACCCGCAGAACGCGCCCCATCTTCTCCTCAGGATCGATTTGACGTTTTTTAGGCTTTTGCATGGAACAACCTCCTCACTCCTCAATTAGGCAGAGACCAAAACATTGCATTGCTATCTGTGCACATTTGCACATTATGCATATAGTACGATGTCCGGCTATCATGCTAAATTTGCACCGCGCTGGCCAGCATTACAAATTGATAGGCTGAACATTCCTTCTTAACAAATATATCGAACTTGGCGCGCATGGTGGGTCCAGCCGGCCACATCTTCGAGACGTGGTGTTACCTCAATTATCGCGTCTTGTTTTCGCCATATTCTGCCACACCACCCCGGGGCGAGCCATCTCGGTTATGGCGGCATAGCCTCCATCCACGACCATAACTTTGGGATACCCACGCGCGCGCAGATACGTATATGCTATGGCGGCACGCACTCCGTGCGGGCAAAATATCCCCACTACCGCCGCACTGTCAATTTCGCCCCAGCGCTGCGGCAACACATCAAGAGGTATATGGATACACGTTATCCGTCCCGGGAAAGACAGTGGCAAGCTCGCCTGTTCTTCCAGCGTGCGGATATCAAGCAGGAGTGCCAGTGGTGTTGCAAAAAGCTTTTCCACCGTAATCTTGTGTCTGCCGCATCCGACAAACTCAAGATCCATCTGCTTAAGCACCCGATCCAATGCATCAAATTCGTCCATTATCCCTCTACCTGTGCACGCGCCAGCCGGATACGCCAGCACGTATGGATGCGCGGATTACGCGCAAAATCCGGCGGGATGGTGGCGCGCGTAATATCTTCACATGCAAGACCCTGTTGGGTCAGCGCCTGGGCCTCAAATTTAAACCGACGTAAATTGGTGGAAAAAATCAGCTCCCCATCCGCACCCAACAGCGTACTTACCTGGTGGATAAGGCTGACATGATCCCGCTGTACATCAAAGGTTTCCTCCATCCGTTTGGAATTAGAAAAACTCGGGGGATCAAGAAATATGAGGCCGTAGGTGGAGGTACAGCCTTCAAGCCACTGCAGGCAGTCAGCCTGCACAAAGGTGTGCTCTGGACCGACAAAACCATTAATGCGCATGTTTTCCCGCGCCCAGCTGAGATAGGTGGCCGACATATCGACGGTAGTCGTAGACGCCGCACCCCCGGCAGCAGCTGCCACACTGGCACTGCCGGTATAGGCAAACAGATTGAGCACATCTTGGCCGGCAGCCTTCTTGCGCAACATTCTGCGCAGAGGACGATGATCAAGGAACAACCCGGTGTCGAGATAATCACTCAGATTTATTCTGAATTTCAGTCCATATTCCTCAACCGTGAAAAACTTACCCGTAGCGTCCTGTTTTTCATACTGCGAGGTTCCACGCTGGCGCTTGCGTACCTTAACGTGGATTGCAGTGTCGGCTACGGCTAAAATAGCGGGAAGGACGGTAATCACCTCCCGCAGGCGCCGCCGCGCGATGCGGGGATCAACCTCCGCTGGAGCCTGATACTCCTGTACATGAACCTGGTCGGCGTAGAGGTCGATGGCAACCGCGTAATCCGGCAGGTCGGCATCATAGATGCGGTAACACTCACGCCCCTCGCGCTTGGCCCAGCGGCGCAACTGTTTGAGATTTTTCTGGACCCGGTTGCTGAACATCTGCGCGGCAGCAGACACCTCCTCCACTGGAGCCAGACCGTGAGCCGCCTGCACCGGGGGGCGAAAATGGGTCTGCGGATTTATATCGAAATGCAGCAATTCGCACTGCAACGCCCCATTGTAAAAGTGATGCTTGCGCCGGGCGCGCAGGCCGATCTCAGGACCAAGGTCAGGGGTCCCGGTAAAAATCGCGGCGCTCCAGCCCTCAAACTGGGTGCGGAGCCGCTCTCCCAACTGCTGATACAGCAGGCGGAGCTCTTCCACCTCACCCATCCGCTCCCCATAGGGGGGATTGGTAATTATCAGCCCCGTGCTATGTTTCTGCAGTAGAGGCAAGTCGCTTTGATCGAAGTGTTCGAGCGTCTTGCACCGGAACTGGACAACGCTGTCAAGCCCGGCGCGGCGCGCATTGGCCTCTGCCGCCGCGATAGCGCGCGGATCACTGTCATACCCGAGCAACGGCGGGAGCAATTTCATCCCCGCGTCACGACGCGCTACAGCCTGCTGCAGCACCCGCTGCCACAGCTCATCGTCGTGGTTGTTCCAGGCGAGAAATCCGAAGTGTTCGCGCAGGAGTCCTGGGGCACAATCCGCAGCCATAAGGGCCGCTTCGAGCACCAGGGTGCCAGCGCCGCACATGGGGTCAAGCAAAGGGCCGCCACGCTGTGCGATAGCGGGCCAGCCGGCACGCTGCAACAGCGCTGCGGCCAGATTCTCCTTCAGGGGTGCCTTCCCGGTATCAATACGGTAGCCCCGCCGGTGCAAGCTGGTGCCGGAAAGATCAAGGCTGACAACAAGCTGATCGCGATAGAGGTGAAGGTTCAGGCGCCAGTCTGGATTTACCACATCAACATCGGGGCGCTGGCCGCAGCGCTCGCGGTACTGATCGACAACCGCGTCCTTGGCCTTAAGCGCTATAAACTGGGAGTGATGCAGGCGTGACTGCTGTGCATTGCAATCCACCGCAAAGGTAGCAGTACAGGGGAAATGTTCCTCCCAGTCAATTCCGTACACCAGCGCGTAGAGCTGCTCCTCATCGGTAATCTGCGCTTGGGCCAGAGGGAGCAACACTCTTCCGCCAAAACGCGACCACAAACAGATGGAGTACGCCAGCTCCAGAGAACCGCTGCAGGATACGCCGCCCCGGGTTGGGCGTGGTTCTACACCTCCAAGAGCGGTTATCTCCGCGTGGAGCAGCGGCTCCAACCCTTTGGGCGCAGTGACAAAGAGCTGGAACTGAGATTCTGTATGGTAATTATTCACGTTTTTCTAGTCCACCTCTACCACTTCAAGAGAAAAGTTCAGGGCCTTCCCCGCCAGCGGGTGATTGGCATCCAGGGTTACTTTATCTGCGCTCACTTCGGTGACCTGAACAAGTATGGGTGCGCCCGACTCCATTTCGACCTGAAGCTGAACTCCCTTCTCAAGCTCAAGATCGGCAGGGAGCATGGAGCGCTCCACTTCCACCTGTTGCTCAGGGTCATATTCACCATATGCCTGTTGCGGCTCTATGCGAAAGTTCTTTTTTTCACCTACACTCATCCCCTTAACGGCCTCTTCAAATCCCGGGATAACCTGATTTTCCCCACAGGTGAACTGAAGCGCCTCCTTTCCTGCGGAACTGTCAAATTCGGTACCATCGTCAAAGGTGCCGGTATAATGAACCTTTACCAGTGTTCCCTGTTTTACCTGTGTCATAAATCTGCTGCCTTTGTTGTGTCGGGGTTACAATAATGCCTGCAGCTGCGTATAACAGCTGCGCGGAATGTCTCCACAGGCACGCACCCGCCCGAATTCAGCGCCACCCTCTTCCAGGCCGTGAAAATCCGACCCTCCGGTAGCAATGAGACCACGGTAGCGTGTCTGCGCCAGATACCAGTCAATCTCGGCACGGGTAGCGCCGTTGTTGTAAACTTCAACCCCTTGCAGCCCGATATCTGTGAGGGCATCAAGGAGTTTGGCCATCTCGGCACGAGATGAAGTTATATAGGGTGGATGGGCCAGGACTGCTACCCCCCCAGCCGCTCGTACCATAGCTATGGCCTCCCGCACCGGGAAAAAACGCTTTGCGACATTACCCGGCACCAGATAACGCCTGAAGGCTGCCTCAACATCGGCCGCATATCCCCGCTCGATCAGCTCCATGGCTATATGCGGACGTCCGATACTGCCACCGGCACGGCGCTGCACCGCCCTGAAGTCGAGCCCGGGTGAGCCCGCGCGCTCCAACATAACATTGACGTTGGCAACTATGCGTTCGTTGCGCAGGGCGCGAAAAGCCTGGAACTCGCGCAAAGCGCTCTGCAATGGCACATCATCGGGGCAAAAACCGTAGCCGAGCAGATGGATATCGGTGTAGCTTTTCGAATCAGTTTCCCATACACAGGAAAATTCCACTCCGGAAACCAGCGTCACCCCTGCGTTAATTCCAGCCTTTTGGGCCGCGTCGATACCATCTATACAGTCATGGTCACACAGGGCCAGCACATCCACCCCATGTTCCGCAGCCATCCAAACCAGCTGCGCAGGAGGATATCTGCCATCAGAACAGGAACTATGGACATGCAAATCTACCCTGGGTACCACTAACTCATCCTTTCCACTATTTAACCTATTCTCCCCTGCTTTTCCCACAACCTTGCCTGCTAAACTTCCAGCGCGGCCACTGCGCCGCCCAAGACCCAAGGGGGTAAGCCGCAAAATATAATCCAAAACGAGCGTAATCTTAACACTGTAGCATAGTGCAGCCCCTGGACAAAAGATGAATGAACGCCATGGAACGCTTCCCCCCTGAACCTGAGCGGACTATATAAGGCAAAGCGTATCAAATATGTTATGCTGCGCATTAAGTTTTGTGGTGCAATTCCCTGACCCCGCGCCGGTAACGCCCACAACAAAACCCAGAACAAGCTTGTTAAAATCGCACATTATCCAATAGACTGCGCCGACTTGTGGCATAAATACACCCGGAAGCACGACATAGACCAGCCAGGGTCAACGTGAAGCATATTGCCTGCTATTGCCCATTTATTGCCTAGAACGCCTGCACCGTTGGAGCACCGGAATGGAACCTGAACCTACCCGCAACAAGAAACCCTCCCCTGCTGGCGCAGCCCTGCTCTATATTGGAGCCTTCGCAGGTGGAGCCGTTACCCTGTGTTTTTTATCTTATATCCAAAAGGTTATGGTCGGCTATCCCCAGCGCGGTATGGGCTATATAGTTCCAATCCTTGCAGGAGGAGGCGTTGCTCTTTACATCCGCATCCTGAGCGTGCGCCTGCAACAGCACGGACTTGAAATAGACGCAGAAGCACAGCCGGAAACGCCCCTCTACAAAATTGGATATTACACCACATCTTTTGTCGGCGGCAGCGTAGTCCTGAGTGCTTTTTCTGCAACCCAGAAAGTTCTGGCTGGCTATGCATTGAAAGCATCAGGGTTTGTCACACCGATCCTTTTCGGGGGCGCAAGCGGGATCGTCCTTGGGTTGTATCTGCACCGTACCCGCCAGCTTGCAGCACAGCAGGCCCAGGCAAATGCGCGCCTGCAACAGGAACGCAACCGTATCTACGATATTCTGGCCTCAATCGACGATGGTCTGGTGGTGACCGACGAAAAATGCAATATTGAACTGGCAAACAGTGCCGCCGTTGCCTTGCTGGAGGTTTCTGCCCGTGAAATGTGCGGCAAACCTCTGGCCCAGATATTCGCCACCTGCACCAGCGACAATACAGAAGAATTCTTCAACGTCGGTGCCGATGGTGGCGGTGGCCGCACCTTCCACCTCCTCACCGCCGACGGTTCTACCCGGGTGGTAAAGGCTAAAATAGCCGCTGTCCATAACGCTGATATCCGTACGGGTGCTATAATCCTTATTCTTCACGACACTACAGACGAATATATGCTCGAGCAGCGCAAAGTTGAATTTCTCTCCACCGCAACTCACAACCTGAAAACGCCTATTACCGCCATTTCAGGCTACGCTGAACTGTTGCTGGCACAAGAGCAACTTCCTGCAGAACAGCAGCACGAATTCCTCACCTATATTTACGATAAAGCCTGGCACTTAGACCATATGCTTGACAATCTGCTTGCCCTGCGGCGGGTCGAAAACGGGCGCGCCCTAAGCCTGCACAGGGGACACCATAGTGTAGACGAAATCCTGCAACCGGTGCGCAAACTCTGCCATGAGCTGCCTGCCAGAGTCAGCTTCAAGTTTGACATAGAACAGGCAGAGACCTGCTTGTATGTAGACCTTAAAAAAATCTACCAGGCCCTGGAAAACATTATTGATAACGCGGTTAAATTCTCCTCGGAAAATGGTATCATCAGAATCAGCGCCAAACGTGAAGGGGAGCGCTACGTGTTCAAAATCCAGGATGAAGGGGCAGGGATGAGCGAAGAGGAACTCAACCATATATTCGACCGCTTCTACCGCGCGCAAAGCTGGGGGCAAACAACCCCCGGAATCGGCCTGGGGATGAGCCTGGTGAAACAGGTCATAACTGCCCACGGTGGCAACATCGAGGTGCAAAGCAAGCAACACCAGGGTTGCACCGTCACGTTTGATCTACCTCTGAGTCAGGGAGCATAGACTACGCCACATGCATGCCGACCATTCTATCGCCACAGATCCTCTGCTGCAGATTGAAGACCTCAGCACCTTTTTCTTTACCTCGAGCGGAATAATCAAAGCGGTGCGCAACCTCAGTATGACTCTACATGCAGGACAAACCACCGCACTGGTGGGTGAGTCAGGGTGTGGCAAATCGATGACGGCACTGTCGATTCTCGGCCTGGTGCCGAAACCGGGCCGCATCGTCGATGGGCATATATGGTTTGATAAGCGGGATCTTACCCTGTTGGCTCCGGAGCAGCTGCGGCGCGTCAGGGGCAATCAAATAGCTATGATTTTTCAGGACCCCATGACTGCGTTGAATCCGGTATTTACCATTGGGGCCCAGATCGAAGAAGTGCTCGTACTGCATCAGGGGCTGAACAAAAAGGAGGCCCGCGCCAAAGCCGCAGAATTACTCCACCAGGTCGGAATGCCCAATCCACAGGAACGGCTGGACTCTTTTCCACATCAATTATCCGGCGGTATGCGCCAGCGCGCGACCATCGCCATGGCCCTGGCGTGCGATCCGCAGATTTTAATAGCAGATGAGCCCACCACCGCCCTGGATGTAACCATTCAGGCGCAGATAATGCACTTGTTGCACACCCAACAGCTCCAGCGCCAGATGGGCTTACTGCTGATAAGTCATGATCTGGGGGTAGTTGCGCAGCACGCCGATCAAATTGCCCTGATGTATGCCGGCATGATTGTAGAACAGGCTGACACGTTCAGCATCTTTGACCGCCCCCACCATCCATACACCCGTCATCTTCTCAGCTGTGTCAGTGCGGACAGCGCCACTTCCACCGCGGCGGCCCCTCATTCGCAGGCACAATGGCCGCCACGCTTTCGCCCGCACACCAGCGAATTGCCCCCCATGCAGCAGATCGGCGCACAACACTGGGTGCGCGCCTGGGAGGTTCCGGCATGAATGAACTGCTGCGTCTTGACAATGTAAGCAAAACATTCAGCCTGCGCAGCCGCGCGCCGGGTTCAAAGTGCAAAATGATTCGCGCTGTCAGCGCGGTAAATCTGTGCGTCCACAGAGATGAAGTTCTGGGGCTGGTAGGAGAATCAGGCTGCGGCAAATCGACCCTGGGAAAACTGG
Source organism: uncultured Desulfuromonas sp. (assembly GCA_964444945.1). Taxonomy (GTDB): domain Bacteria; phylum Desulfobacterota; class Desulfuromonadia; order Desulfuromonadales; family Desulfuromonadaceae; genus JAIVHC01. The sequence goes on along the minus strand of CAYUJC010000045.1, from coordinate 4,656 downwards.
CAACACGCCTTCTCCCCGCCGACAGCGGCAGTATCTTTTTTGATACCACTGACATCACGCACCTGTCCGCCCGCCGCATGCGCCCCTTGCGGCGTAAAGTACAGATGATCTTTCAAGACCCCTTTTCCTCCCTGAATCCGCGCATGCGAATACACGATATTCTGGCGGAACCTTTTATTATTCATAAGATAAGCCCTGCCGATATGCACGCCCAGATTGGGAAAAACCTCCGTGCCGTAGGGCTTGAGGTAACGGACGCACAGCGCTATCCGCACGAATTTTCCGGCGGCCAACGCCAGCGCATAGGCATTGCCCGCGCCCTGACTCTGCACCCAGAGCTGATTATTGCCGATGAGCCCGTATCCGCCCTGGACTTGTCGGTACAGGCTCAGATCATAGCGCTGCTGCATGATCTCAAGCGGGAATTTTCCCTGACCTACGTCTTTATATCCCATGACCTTTCCGTGGTAAGCCGCATCTGCACCAGAGTGGCGGTCATGTATTTGGGGCGCATTGTCGAAACGGCCCCAACCCAGGATATCTTTAAAACACCGCTGCACCCGTACACCGAAATGCTGCTGCAGGCCCTCCCCGTTGCCGACCCCCACAGACGCAAGGAATATGTCCCGGGGCCGGATATTCCGGCAGCCCTTTCCTACCCTGACGGCTGCCCTTTCCATCCCCGCTGCCCCTACGCCATTGCACGCTGTGCAACCCTGCTCCCCGAACTCACCGCGGCAGGCACCATGCGCCAGGTTGCATGTCATCGCCACCAGGAGTTGTGCCTGCGCGGTATTTAACATCCCCCGCCTGGTTCAGTGTTAGATACAGATTAGGCGTTGACTTCATGTGCCACAGGTGGCACACTCGCGCGAAATACTGCGAAACACTGAATTTCGCCAGCAGAAATATCTCCATTCCCTTCCCCCTGCCCTGTTACGGAGCTACATATTCATGGGTCCAATTAAAACCGTAAAAGAACGCTGCCGCAAATGTTACGCCTGTGTGCGCAATTGTCCGGTCAAGGCCATGCGTGTGCGCCCAACCCACGTGGAAGTTATCCATTCACGCTGCATAGGCTGCGGCAAATGCATTGCCGCATGCACGCAGAAGGCAAAAGTTGTAGCAGACAGCTCTGAAAATGCTGTGCAGATTCTAGCCCAGAAGAATCGTAAGATCGCGGTTCTGGGCTGTTCCTATCCAGCGTTTTTTAAGGATATTTCCCCTAATCAGCTTGTTACCGGCCTTAAACGGCTGGGTTTCGACGAGGTACATCAGGGCGCCTACGGCGCCGAACTACTCAGCCACGAATATCGCAACCACCTGAAAACCAAAGCTTCGGCTCCCCTTATAGCTTCACACTGCCCCACCATCGTCGATCTTATCGAACGCCATTATCCGCAGATCATCAAAAGTCTGATGCCGGTGGTGTCTCCGATGGTAGCCATGGGACGGATGCTCAAGGAACAACACGGCAAAGAGGCAAATGTGGTATATATCAGCTCGTGCATCGCAGGCAAATTTGAAATCTACGCCGATGCCGTCGCTGACGCCATCGATGTTGTCCTCACCTATCAGGAACTCAGCCAGCTGTTCACCCGCCACAAACTGGACCTTGCGCGTCTGGGTTCCACCCCGTTCAACGGATACCAGCCAGACCGAGGCTGTCTGTTCCCTATCAGCGGCGGGCCATTTGAGGTCCTCGACATCCAGCCCGACTTTGCCAATCCAGAGTATATCTGCAGTGAAGGGGAGCAAAATTCACTGGAGATAATCCGCGATCTGGCCGCTGGCCGCATCGAGGCTAAACTGGTTGACATCCGTTTCTGTAATGGCGGCTGCATAGGTGGGCCGGGGAAAAACAACCGCCTTACCACCTATTCCAAACAAAAGCTCATCCAGCGCCACTATCGGCGCCAGGATATCTCCTATCGTGATCCCGCCGAATCAAAGCTGGAACACCCGAAAACAGACTTCGCCCGCAGGTTCTACAATAAATATAAACGGCTGGAGCTCCCCAGCAGCGAAAGTGTGCGCAAAATTCTCCAGCAGACCAACAAACGTACCGCGGCTGACGAACTGAATTGTGGTGGCTGCGGTTACAGCACCTGCCGCGATCATGCCATTGCGGTACACCAGGGGCTGGCGGAAATTGAAATGTGCCCACCATTTGCCCTGAAAAGGCTCGAGGAAGACAGCCTTCTTCTTTCCCAGAAATATGAGCTGGCCAAACACGCCCTGGCGCAAGAATTTGGCCAAATATCCATCGTAGGCAACGACATCCACACCGCCGAAGTTCTGAACCTTATCCACCAGGTTGGCCCGACCCCAACCACAGTTCTTATCCGCGGCGAAAGCGGCACCGGCAAGGAACTGACCGCCCGCGCCATCCACGAAGTGAGCCCGAGGGCAGACCGCCCCCTGGTAACCTTGAACTGTACCACCCTCAATGACAGCTTGCTGGAAAGTGAACTGTTCGGGCACTGCAAAGGGGCCTTTACCGGTGCCATAAACGATAAAAAAGGGTTGTTTGAAGCGGCCAATAGCGGCACAATTTTTTTAGACGAGATTGGTGATATTACCCCGAAACTGCAGGCCGAGTTGCTCCGGGTTCTCGACAGTGGGGAAATACGCCCCATAGGGAGCACCAGAAGCAAAAAAGTAGATGTACGTCTGATAGCGGCAACCAACAAAAACCTCGAACGTGGGCTGGAGGAGGGGTGGTTCAGAGAGGATCTGTTTTACCGTTTAAATGTTTTCTCCATAACCATGCCCCCTTTGCGGAGCCGCCTAAACGCACTCGACGAACTGGTTGAGCATTTTCTGCGCCACGCCAGCAAACGGGTAAACAAGCACATCGACAGCATCGACCGCAACGCCATCGATGCTATGCGCCTGTACCACTGGCCCGGCAATATCCGCGAACTGCAGAATATCATTGAACGTGCCGCGGTATTGACCAATGACACCTGCATCCATCTGGCCAATCTGCCGGTGGTATTCACCGAACTGATCGGAGGAAAAGTTGCCCATTCCAACTCAGCATCGGCATCATTGCGCGCCCAGATGGAAAGACAGGTAGATCTGATCGAGAAGGGGCTGATAAAAAGCTACCTGCATAAAAGTACCGGAAATGTGGCGCAGGCAGCACGACAGGCGCAGATCCCAAGACGCAGCTTTTATCGCCTGCTCGAAAAACATCAGCTGAACAGAGCTGACTTCAAGCTCCAGAAGTGAGGCCAGGCCGGATGCAACCCGAGAAGTGAGCCAATAATGCCACACTATGCCCGCCGAATGTGCCATGAAAGGCACAACTCACTGATCTATGCCTCTACATGCCGGCTTGACCCTGCAAAACCAACATTTTATTAATCGTGTTAAAACTAAACATTTCAGCAATTTGTGCCGAAAACACAAATAGATCCCTTGCTCATGCTCGACAATGGCACGAAGAGTGCTAGTCAGGCTATGCATCGAATGACAAGGGAGCAACATATTTTCTATCCCCCAATCTAACAGAAAAACCTCCCTTATTTTTGCGCCACCGGGTTCTCTCCTTCCGGTGGCGTTTTTTTATCAAGTTGAGCCTTCAACCCGGTCCATGCTAATATGCAGAGCTTTCCCGTGTGGCGCGCCCCCTTCTCCCTTTTGGAAGCGCAGAAGCGGCTGCACACCGCCGCAACACAAAAATCACTGTAGCCCCGGACCGCAGCAAGTGAACCCCTAATTGTCCCAAACTGGACTAAGCACCGCGGCCACATCCGGAATGGGCACCGCAGGCAGGAAATTTCTTAACTCACTAATTCAACTGGAGAGATTTGCACATGGCAGGACATAGCAAATGGGCCAACATCAAGCACCGCAAAGGTGCGCAGGACGCAAAACGCGGTAAAATTTTCACCAAATTGATTAAAGAGATCACGGTAGCCGCTAAACTCGGCGGCGGTGACCTGGATATGAATCCACGCTTGCGTACTGCGGTTGATAAGGCCAAAAGCGGCAACATGCCCAAAGATACTATCGAGCGCGCCATCAAAAAAGGGTGCGGCGATCTCGATGGAGTCAATTATGAAGAAGGAACCCTTGAAGGTTATGGTCCCGGTGGTGTGGCCGTGCTGGTTGAGTTTTTGACCGACAACCGCACCCGAACCGTCGCCGATGTGCGCCACAGTTTCACTAAGCACGGCGGCAGTCTGGGGGTAGACGGCTCCGTCGCATTCCAATTTGATCGCAAGGGGCTGATAACCTTAAGTGGTGACACCGACTATGATGCGTTATTTGAGGCCGCCCTTGAAAGTGGAGCCGAAGATGTAAAAGATGAAGATGGAACCTACGAAATTCTGACGGAACCCTCTGATTTTGGCATGGTGCGCGATGGTCTCATAGAACAAGGCCTTGAGCCGCAAACGGCGGAAGTCACTTTGATACCGCAATCAACAGTCGCGCTGGATGAAAAAAAAGCCGAGCAGATGCTGAAACTTATCGACATGCTTGAAGACAACGATGACGTACAGGATGTCTACCATAACGCCGATATCGACGATGAAATCCTCGAAAAGCTTATGAGCTGACCGATGCGAATTCTGGGGATTGATCCGGGCACGCGCATCACCGGCACGGACGTTAAAAACAATCTCGTATGCCGTCTGCTGCTTG
>CAYUJC010000044.1:17455-22149 GCA_964444945.1 uncultured Desulfuromonas sp. | reverse complement strand
CTCTGTTTCGCCAGGTGACCCAGCAGGTTCTGGCCGGAACCTTTGCGCGCAGGTCTGCTCCACTGATTTTAGAGGAAGAGCAGCAGCTTCTGCCTGGCTCTGCCTGGCTTTGTGGCGCCATCAGGCCGACGCGTGGTGTCCTGCTGGAAACGGCGCGCGGATGTCCTTTTCGCTGCGCCTATTGTTTTGATGCACGCGGCAGCCAGACGGTAACGCAGGTTCCCCATGCCCGTTTACGCCAGGAACTGGAGTTGTTTGTTGCCAGCGGGGTTGAACAGGTGTGGGTGCTGGACTCCAGTTTCAACGTTCCCTCCTCCCGGGGTAAGGAGCTGCTGCGGTTGTTCATCGAATACGCGCCCGCTCTGCACTACCATCTTGAAGCTAAAGCAGAATATATAGACGCCGAAATCGCGGAGTTATTGCAGCAACTTTCGTGTTCGGTTCAGGTGGGGTTGCAGTCAATACATAGCGAGGTGCTGAAAAACGTCGGGCGCAGTTTCAATCTGGGGAGTTTTGAAGCGGGACTGCTGGAACTGCACCACCGGGGGGTAACCTATGGACTTGATCTCATCTATGGTCTACCGGGCGATACCTATGCAGGCCTGTGTACCAGCATCGATACGGCCCTTGGATTTTATCCCAATCATATTGAGGTGTTTCCCCTTGCCCTTCTCCCGGGCACCCTCCTTGAGCAGCAGCGGCATAGCTACGGCCTTGAGGCGTTGCCGGAACCACCTTACACGGTGGAATCGAGTGCGAGCATGGGTAGGGAAGATTTTCACCGCGCTGCGTGCCTGGCCTCCGCTTTAAACCTGTTCTACAACACCGGGCGCGCGGTGGCCTATTTTGAGCTGCTCTGTGGCGCCTGCGCGCTGAGCGGGGTTGAGTTTCTGCACCAGCTTGCCCTGTGGCTGGAGCGCGAGCAGCATATGGTCGCGGGTTCGGGCGCGCCCGACTGGGAGGTTGAGCAGGCCCAGCAGTTGCAACAGGAGTTTGTCCGCCAATATTTTTCCAGCATCCACCTGGAGGAGATTATCCCCGCCGCCCTCGATCTTATCCAGTACCACCACATATATTCCGATGTGGTGCTTGCTCCGCCTCTGCCGTGTGCGGAAGAGCGCAGTTGCGCCTGGCAGGCAGATGGTGGCAGGGCGCTTTGGCGCCTGGCGGATGAGGTCAGGCTGGGGATTTTTTCCTACCCGGTAGAGCACTATCATAGCGACATGCTTGATGATCTGGTTGAGTTTGCATATCTGGAAGCGCAAAACCCCTGCGGGGCGTTGTTTTATCACACCGCAGATGCCGGGATGATATGCAGGAGTGTTCCGCCCGCGGTCATACACTTGTACAGGAGCTGCGCCGGGGTGGAACAGCTGCCTGAAACCTTTGGCGCTCTGGATCCGTCCGCCACGGCGAAATGGCTTGAGAGTGCGCGCGCCAGCGGTATTTTATTTAAGTGCCCCCTTCCGCTGGAGCAGGTTTAGCACACCTCTTGCTCTAAAATAGGTGTAATAATTACCATAAGCTACCACGTGTCGAGACGTTGCTGCGCTTTTTGTGCTTCCGGGCTGGTTGGGTATTTATCCTGTACTTTTTGCAGAATTATTTTTGCATTGCGGGTGTCGCCGAGCTCATAGAACGCCAGCCCTTGTTTCAACAGCGCCGCAGGAATTTTGGAATGGTGTGGATACATCTGGATCACGTCCTGAAACTGGAGGATGGCGTTTTCATATTTTTTGTTTCCGTACAGAGTCTCTCCGATCCAGTACATAGCGTTTACTGCTAACTCGTGCTCAGGGTATTTTTCCACAAAGGAGATAAACTTATCCCGCGCCGCGCTGAAGTTCATCTCCTGCTGTACCAGCTGCAAGGCGTCGCGATAAAGTTCCTCCGGGTCTGCAGAAGCGGAACCGCCCGGCACCGTTGGTTGTGTTTGGATGCTGCTTGCACCAGGGCTCACTTCAGCGCCTGGTGTTGCTTTACTTGTGGCTGCGGGTATCGGGGTAGTTGTTGCGGCGCCAGCAGCAGGGAGCCCCTTGCTTTCCTGCTCTTTTCTCAGTTGCTCAAAGTGATTTTCCAGCTTTGCAAGCCTGGTTTCCAGGTCATCCTGGCGCAGGCTGCGCTCCTGCCGCAACTGCTGCAGGACTTTCTCCTGATCGGTGAGACGGCCGTTAATGCTCTGTATGTCGATGCGCAGACTGTCGAGCTCGGCGCGCTGCTCTGCCTGACGGTGGAGTATTTCTTTGGCGGAGGAATTTTGCGCCAGACTCGCGGTGCGCTGTTCCAAGGTAGTTACTCTGTTCTGTACTCTGGTTAAGTCGGATTTGAGGGTTGGGTTATTCTGGACGGGGACACAGGCGCTCAGGCACCCGGCCAGGATAGCGACAGAACTGATTATCTTGTAATGCATGAGAAATTTCCCCTCCAAAGATAAATATCGAAGTGCGAGCGCATAAAACAAAAGCCGTACAACAGATGTTGTACGGCCCGTGTAAGCAACAGACAAAGGTTGTTAGGCTGCTCTGTGGTGCCGGTTACTGTTGCGCCAGTTACCGTTGAGATCTAAATTCCGCCCGGCGGTTGAGTGCCCAGGCCGCTTCATTGTGGGCGGGGTCAAGGGGCTTTTCTTCGCCGTAGGAGATAGTTCTGATGCGACTTTCGTCAACTCCAAGATTTACCAGATATTCAGCGGCGGCGCGGGCGCGTCTTTCGCCTAGTGCCAGGTTGTATTCGTCAGATCCACGCTCGTCGCAGTGTCCTTCGAGAACAATTCTGGCGCCGGGGTTCTGTTCCATATACAGGGCGTTATTTTGCAGAGTCTGGCGCGCTTCGGTGTTCAGGTCGAACTTGTCAAAGGCAAAATGGATCCGCTTCAGTTCAGCCTTAGCCTGCTTATCCGCGTATGCGTCTGCGGAGACAGTATCACTTACTTCGTCTTCGATTATTGTTGTATCCTCAGTGCCGGTTCCGTACCCACGGTCGACAACGCTTATCTCTTCAACAGTGTCATAAGTCTCTTCGGTTTCCTGTACGGGCTTCGCGCACCCGCTTGCCAGCATGGCGATCAGAGCCACCAACGGCAACATTTTGATAAGTCTCATTGCATCTTCTCCTTTTAACGTTTGCATAAGTTGTTTGTGACTGTTTATGTGCATTCTAATTCCAGAATCGCACGCTCAAGTATACAGAAATGGATAAAAAAGACAAACGTATATGTGTATGTATCTGAGCGCATATACAGGTACTCTTGCGCTTTGGCGGTTATTCTGGCTGGGTGTCAAATAGATATAACCACGCGCCATATCCGGCTGCTTCCATCTCTGCACGGGGTATAAAGCGTAACGCGGCTGAATTTATGCAGTAGCGTAGCCCGGTGGGAGCGGGACCATCCCGGAAAACATGTCCGAGATGGGAGTCGGCCTTGCTACTGCGAACTTCGGTGCGCGACGTGAACAGGCGGTTGTCTTTAACTTCTGTCAAACTGCCCTTGTTAACCGGAGTGGAGAAACTTGGCCACCCGCTGCCGGAATTAAACTTGTGCGTCGAACTGAACAAAACCTCGCCGGAGACAACATCGACATATATCCCCTCCCGGTTGTTGTCATGATACGGATTTGCGAAGGGCGGTTCGGTGCCATTCTTCTGGGTCACCTTGTATTGAAGGGGGGTCAGGGCGCGGCGCAAATCTTTATCATTTGGCTTTGTGGAGGGTCCCGCAGGGAGCATCCTGTCTTTTTCATTAGCTTCTGCTTTGCTCCATTGTTGCTCCTGGAACTGTTCCCGACCGGAATGGGAACGGTACGTATTGTAGCGCGCCGGGCTTTTGCGGTAAAACTGCTGGTGCTCTTCTTCAGCCGGATAGAAGGTGGTGAAAGGAAGGATTTGGGTTACAATGGGAGCCGCAAAGCGTCCGCTCCTTTGCAGCTCTTCTCTGGAGCGCAGTGCTGCCTGTTTTTGCACATTGTCGTGGTAGAAGATAGCGCTGGTGTAGTGGTGTCCGCGATCTGCAAATTGGCCTCCGGTATCGGTAGGATTGATCTGGCGCCAGAAAATATCGAGAAGCTCTGTATAGGAAAGCAGATCCGGATCATAGGTAATCTGTACCGCTTCCAGATGTGAAGTGGCTCCTGTAGCTACCTGGGTATAAGAGGGGTTCGGCTCGGTGCCACCGCTGAATCCAACCACGACCTTTTTTACTCCATGTATTTGGTCAAACGGATGTTCCATACACCAGAAGCATCCCCCTGCAAAGGTGGCTGTAGCATAAGCAGGTGCATTAGCTCTTCCCGCTCCAAGCGCAGGCTGAAGGGGAAGGGGGATGAGGACCAGTAAAATGCTCCACCATGACAATTTTTTGCGCGCCATAAAGCTCACCCTTCTGTTGGAGTGTTTTGCCAGTAGCCCGGGGGCCAGACCAAGCTTGCCAAAGTACGCTCATGCTGGCGTTTGTGCGGACGGGGGGGAGCAAACAAGCCCGGCTATTTTCGGTTGCTTGTCCGCAGGGACTATTTGTGTATGCTATAGTCACTCCCTGTTTGACAGTTTATCAGATTTTGCCCTACTATCTAGCGCCATCTTTAACTGCCATCCTCTAGCTGTTAATCGGCACGGGAGTTTTTATGGTTGGCTATACAGAACAGATGGAGCGTACCCGCAAATTGGCGCAGGAAAAAGGGTTACCTTAACCTAAAAAT
>CAYUJC010000044.1:0-17355 GCA_964444945.1 uncultured Desulfuromonas sp. | reverse complement strand
TAACCTAAAAATCAGTTTTTTATGTGTGGCAACGGGCGTTTAAGCAAGGGATTGAAAATATCCTGGCAGCGCCCGTTGCTGTTGGAGAGCATGTGACACAGCAAGATGACAGGTTTCAGGAGCGGTTTTATACCACGGTGCAGTCATTCAACACCGAAATGCGAACATTTCGCGGTTCTGCTGATTTGCTTGGGCTTAATGGCAGCGCCGCAGGACGCTTTCTGGCACCTCTGCTGCAGGCGGGGCAGCCTCCTCTGCTGCTTCTGGCTGCAGATCTGCCCCAGGCGCGCCGCCTGCAGCAGGAACTCCAGTTCTTCAGTTCCCGCCCCGAAGCGATCTATCTGTTCCCCAACTGGGAGGTTGCACCATACGACCCACTCACCCCCCACCGGGATATAGAGGCGACACGCCTGGAAACCCTCCTTGCGTTGCGGCGCGGCCGCGTCGAGGCGGTGGTTACCACGCCGACTGCAGCAATGCAGCGGGTGATTCCTGCGGCGGCCCTGGATGCCTTAAGCACCGAATTGGTGCTGGAGGAGGAATATGAGCGCGATATTCTGCGCCGGCGCTTGTTTGACCTTGGGTATCGGGATGTCGCCCTGGTGGAGGATATGGGAACGTTCTCCCTGCGCGGGGATATCCTCGACCTGTATATCCCCACCTGTGTCAAACCGGTGCGCATCGATTTTTACGGGGATTTCATTGAAAGTATGCGCTTTTTCGATCCCGAAACCCAGCGCAGCAGTGCAGATGGGCCGGAGCGTTTAGATTTGGTCCCGGCGCGGGAGATGGTCCTTGCCGGCGATTACCTGGAGCTGTTTACCCAGCAGCTTAAAGAGCGCTGCGATGCTCTGGAGTTACCCCGCACCACGCGTGAAGCGGTGCTCGAAGAGGTGCGGGAGGGGCTGCTGGCGCCGGGGCGTAATTTCCTCCTCCCCCTCAACTACAACGGGCTCGATACCCTGTTCGATTATATCAACCCCCATACCGTAATCCGCCTCGATCCGCCTGAGCTTGACCGGGCTGCCGACGATTTTAACAGCCAGATCAGCGCCGGTGCCCAGCGCGTTGCCGCGGGGACACAGCCCTTTGTCGAACCACACCAGCTCTATCTGAGCACCCATGAATTAGACGCGGCGCTGGTTGCCCCGCGCACGATTGATGTACGTTCACTGCAGGTCTTCGATCTGGATGCCGCCCACGAAGTATTCAGGGTCAACTGCCGCTCCAATAGCGGGTTTGCCGCGGCCGCGGCAGAAAAACGCCTGGACCTCCTGTGCCGCCAGATTAAGCAATGGCTGCAGCAACAGTGGCATGTGGAATTGGTGTGTCATAGGGAAGGTCAGGCAAAACGCCTGCATGACCTGCTGAGCCCCCACGGTGTAGAGCTGACACCGTGGCAAGATGGGGCCAGAGCAGCGGGAGTTGCTCTGCTGCGCATCGCCGATTTAACCCGCGGATTTCAACTGCCGGATGAGCAGGTGGCCATAATCACCGAAGAGGAGATTTTCGGTGCCAGAAACCGGCGGCGCGGCAAAGAGGGCGCGCGGGCCAAGGCGGCACTCTCGTCGCTGGCACAACTGCATGATGGCGACTACGTAGTGCACGCCGATCATGGAGTGGGGATCTATCGGGGCCTCGAACAGGTGCGCAGTGGAAACATCGAAGGGGATTTTCTGCAGCTCGAATACGCTGGCGGCGACAAATTATATCTGCCGGTCGAACGCATTGAAAAAGTACAGAAATACGCAGACGCTACCGGGCAGCATGTAAAGCTGGATAAAATGGGGGGGCAGGGCTGGGCCAAGACATGCCAGCGTGCCCGCGCCGCGGTTGAAGAGATGGCGCGCGAACTACTCAATATCTATGCACGGCGCAAGATGCGCAAAGCCCGTCCGTTCTCCCCCCCGGATGAGATCTTTCGTGCTTTTGAAGCGGCGTTCCCATACGAAGAGACCCCGGATCAGATGGCGGCTATCCAGGATGTCCTTGCCGATATGCAGTCAGATACCCCCATGGATCGCCTCATCTGCGGCGATGTCGGTTACGGCAAAACCGAGGTAGCGATCCGTGCCGCCTTCAAGGCCGTACTCGACAGCCGCCAGGTCGCGGTAGTGGTGCCGACCACCATTCTGGCGCGGCAACATTATTCGACATTTTCCGAGCGCTGCAGCGGCTATCCGGTCAATATTAAAATGGTATCGCGTTTTTGTACCCCGGCGCAGAATCGCGCGACCCTGGCGCAGCTAAAAGCGGGCAAGGTTGATATAGTTATCGGCACCCATCGCCTGATGCAGCGCGATGTTCACTTTAATGATCTGGGGCTGGTAATCATCGATGAAGAGCAGCGCTTCGGGGTTAAACACAAAGAGCATCTGAAGAAAATGCGTGCCGAGGTTGCCATGCTCACTTTAAGCGCAACCCCTATACCGCGCACCCTGAACATGGGGATGCTGGGGTTGCGGGATCTATCGGTGATCGACACTCCTCCGGTTGACCGTCTGGCGATCCGCACCTATGTGACCCGCTTTGACGACGACCTCATCCGCGAGGCGATAATGCGCGAACTGAAGCGCGGCGGCCAGGTATATTTTGTCCATAATCGGGTTAAATCGATCGCCGCCATGGCCGAATTCGTCCAGAACCTGGTGCCCGAAGCAAAGGTTGCGGTAGGGCATGGGCAGATGGCGGAAAAAGACCTTGAACAGGCGCTCATCTCCTTTATCGAAGGGGAGACTCAAGTGCTGGTAACCAGCACCATCATAGAAAACGGTCTGGACATTCCCCGCGCCAACACCATCATCATCAATCGGGCGGACTGCTTCGGCCTGGCGCAGCTGTATCAGATCCGCGGGCGGGTGGGACGTTCCAAGGAGCGTGGTTACGCCTACCTGCTGATTCCCGGTGAAACTACCCTGACCCGGGATGCCCGCGCCAGACTGCAGGTGTTGCAGGATCAGACCGAGCTCGGCGCAGGGTTTCGTGTCGCCAGCCACGACCTGGAGATTCGCGGGGCCGGAGATTTGCTCGGCGGACGCCAGGCCGGGCAGATAGCCGCCATCGGGTTTGAGATGTACGCAGAACTGCTTGAAGAGACGATCCAGGAACTGAAAGGGGCCGAAAAGCAGGGGAGGATTGATCCGGAAATCAGGCTGGGGCTCAACGCCTTTCTGCCGGACATCTATGTGGAGGACCCCAATCAACGCCTGGTGTTCTATAAAAAAATGGCAGCCGCTGCCGATGATGCGGAATTATACGACATTGTAGATGAGCTGCAGGATCGCTACGGAGCGCTACCCCAGCCCGGCCAGATTCTGCTGGAGATGATGAAACTGCGCATCGACCTGAAACGTCTGCGCATCGACCTGGCTGAATACGACGGGCGCGCTCTGGTGTTCGGGTTCCATCCCACCACCACCGTCAGCCCCGACAAACTGCTGCATCTCATCCAGCAAAATCCGAAGATATACAGCCTGGCACCCGATTATCGCCTCCGCATAGTTATGCCCCGTGCAGCCGATCTGGAGATGATTGAAGCGGCCAGAAAGCAATTGCAGAATTTCAACTGAGCATGGTAGTTTCACCCCTCAAGCAACGCTGAAGGCAGCGGTCAACATAACCCCTTGAATAACTGCGGGATATTTTCTATGTCAAAAACTACTACCCTTCTTCTGAGTATCTGTACGGGCGTATTGCTGTTGTGCGTTACCGGTGCTGGAGCAAGTACAACTGCCAGCCGCGGTGAAGTTATCAGCCGCATAGCTGCAGTCGTAAACGATGAAATTATCACCACACGCCAAGTGGATAAACGCCTGCAGGAGCAGCCCGCAGAAGCCGCCATAACGCAGGAGCAGATGCTGCAGGCCATGATCACCGACAGCCTCATTGAACAACGGGCCGCGCAGCTCGGCATCGAGGTATCGAAAGCGGACATCGACCGCGCAGTGCAGGATGTTGAACAACAGAACGATATCACCACCGAACAGCTCCAGCAGGCGCTGGAGGCGCAGGGGATGAGCATGCGTGAATACCGCGAACAACTGGCGAATCAGATCTTGCGGTTTAAACTCACCGGCATCGAAGTTAAAAGTAAGGCCGACGTGACTAATCGGGAAGTGCGGGAATACTATGCAGCGCATATGGATGATTACCAGCGTCCGGCACGCATCCGTTTAAGTCGAATTTCACTGCCATTGGGGCCACAGGGTAATGCCACCTATGCCCAGGCCGAAGCGATGCGCCAAGAGCTCGTGGCGGGGCACTCCGTAGAAGAGATCGTTGCGGCGCAACCTGCAACCCTACAGGTTGACGGGGGTGATATGGGCTACTTTAAGCCCGGTGAACTCAGCTCGATGTTCAATGAAGCTCTGGCCGGATTGGAGGCAGGTCAAGTTACAGATATCATCCAGAACGCGGATGTTTTGCACATTCTGCGGGTGGAAGAGAGTACGCCCGGGCGCATAGCGGCTTTCGAAGAGGTGAAAGATGAAATCAGCGCGCAATTACAGCGCGAAAAAATGGAAGAAAAATATGAAGAATGGCGCAAGGAGCTCAGAGAGAGTGCCTACATAGATATCCGCCTGTAAAATACCTGCTCCTGGCGTTATGGAAAATGATCTGGATGGAACTTCCCCAATATTCTCTGTCAATAGCAGAATATTTTGCGCTAAAATCAGTAACCGGCTATTTCCAGCACGGCGAAAACCAGCAGGATTAAAATGGCTACGGCTATTACTGCTTTCTTTTCCCCCACTCTGAAAAGCTCCGGCAGGGTAAGTTCTCCAAAATCCCCCAGAGGCTGGATTTTATCCCGAACCGTGGGATAGATGACGCTGTAAATCCCCGCCCCCACGATAATCCCCGGAATCCCCCCGAACAGAGCGTCAAGGGAGCCCTGGCCGACGGCTCCGACCGCCGTACCCGGGCAATAGCCCAACAGCGCAAACCCGACCCCGAAGATCAGGCTGCCGATGCCGGTAGAGCCGATCGAGCCCGCCTTGAGATGAAACTTTATCACTCCGCGCCGCTTCAGCGGATAGATGCCGAGCATCCCTACCAGGATGGCAGTCAGGATCACCTTGACCACGGTAAAGTCGGTGAGGAGCAGTTGACCCATGAGCACATCGTAGCGCGTAACCTGCCCTTTCTGCAGGAAAAAGCCAAAAAATATCCCCATTAGAAAGCCGAGCAGCAGCTGCAGGCGTTTATTGGAGTGCAGTTGTTGTAACATAATAAAATCCATCGCCTCAGAAGAGCAGAAGGGCGGTGGCAATGCCAGCGCCGAAAATACCGCAGGCGGCAATCCAACTGCTGACGGCCAGCTGCATGGTGCCGCTCAGAGCGTGACCGCTGGTGCAGCCGTTGCCCCAGCGCGCACCGATCCCGATCAGGATCCCGCCGCTGAATGCCAGGAGCCAGCGCCACACTATGCCGGCGCCAAAGCGCTCCGTCCACAGCGGTGGCAGAAAGCTCAGCGTAAAATCGTGTGCGAGTTGGGCGGAAAGAAACGCGCCGCACAACAGTCCGGCCACCAGCATCCATTCCCAGTCGATGCCCGGCACAAAACGCTGGTAGTAGTCGCGTTTGAGCACCTGGTCGCCGCGCAGGGATTTTTCCAGCATCCCACTGGTTTTGGCGAAGGCGGTCGAGACCCCGAGAGGATGATCAGACAGAAGAAAGGCAAACCAGCTCAGGATGCCGATTCCGGCACCGGCGGCGTAGGGTGACCAGGCCTTCATTGTCAGAAAACCGATCATGCCACCTGACGCTTTAAGCTGAGCGGGGTCCGCACCTGCGGCATCGGTCTGGGCCAGCGCCAGGGCGGGTAATGCCAGTATTAAGCTGAAAAGCGTGATTGTTGCGATGAAAAATGCCCGCAAGAGCCTGTGGTTGTTATTGGATCGCTTCATACGCTCCTCGCCATTATGTCAGGACTTTATGGTGCAGCCGACGGCCTGGCAGGCTTGCATAGAACCCAGGCAGGTTTCCACTTGTTCAAATCCGCTGCGTTTCAGGAGTGATGACGCGATTATGGCCCGCATGCCGCTGCCGCAAAAGGTCACTATGGGTCGTTGCGGCGGGATTTCGTCAAGTTTTTGTGGCAGTTCGCCCAGGAAAATATGGGTGCTCTCCGTCAATTTCCCCTGTTCCACCTCATCCTGCTTGCGGACATCCAGCAGCGTGAATTCCTTGCCGTTCTCTTGCCATTGTTTGAGGTCGCCGGCAAAAAGGGATGGGATTCGGGTGTATTTACGCCCACTGATCTCCCAACCGTGGAGCCCTTCATCAAGAAAGGCGACAATGTTTTCATAGCCGATTCGCACCAGAGAACGCAGCGCTGGTTCGATGTCGCCGCTATTCTGCACAATCAGACCGATCTTCTGCTCAGGGGGGATAAACCAGCCGGCATAAGCCGAAATCATCTCCAGGGGGATGGCCAGACTGCCCGAGATACAGGCGCCGGAAACAGCTTCGGGACTGCGGATATCGAGGGCCAGCATCCCCTCTGCCATAGCCGCGGCAAACTCATCTGCGGAAAACGGCTTGGGCCACGGCAGTTTCCCCAGCAGGGGCGGTCCGGCCAGGTTATGTTTTTCCATCTGTCTGAAATAAGGGGGATAATAATGGGTTTCGGCGGTTTTATTGCGGATAAACTCCGCGCGGTCTTTTACCTGCAGCGCGGAGTTGAAGCAGCGCTCATATCCGAGCGCAGAAAACTCGCGCGCGGCCATCCCCGAACCACAAACCGACCCGGCCCCATGGGCGGGATACAGCAGAACATGATCGCCAAGGGGGAGGATTTTTCCAAAAATACTGTCGTACAGCAGCCCGGCGACCTCTTCGGCCCGCTCGGGATAAAAGTCGGTGCGCCCGACATCGCCGATAAACAGAGCGTCACCGGTGAAAACCGCCACCGGTTGTTCACTGAATTCCAGGTCGCTGAGCACCAGCGAGATGCTTTCATCCGTGTGCCCAGGGGTTTTAAGGATCTGCAGGGAGAGCTTGCCGAATTTGAAGATTTCCCCTTCGGTAACAGAATTACCGTATTCAAAGGGGAGGTCAGCGCCATGATAGACCTCGGCGCCCGTTTGCGCCATGAGTTCACATGATCCGACCACAAAATCTTCGTTCCGGTGCGTTTCAAAAATATGGGTGATTCTGCACCCTTCCCGATCCGCTATCTGGCGGTAAATGCCACAATCCCGCCGCGGGTCGATGACGGCAGCGCGTCCTTCATCCCCCAGAATATAGGACAATTGCGCCAGTCCTTCCGCGCGAATTTTTTTGAAAAACATAAGCGTCTCCACTGTTTGGCCAGGCGGTTCGGATCCCTCCTGTGCCGTCTATCCACATAGGAGGGCGGGAGAGATCCGTACTTCATCTCCGACTTTATAAAAACGTGTCTGGTATTTAACTTTATCTCCGGCGGCAGCTGGGGTGAGGTCACTTCCTGATATTAAGGTTGTTTTTGACCTCTTTCACCCCCGTGACCGCTTCCGCGATCTCTTCCGCACGCTCCTTGCTTTCTATAGTGTTGACAAATCCGCTCAGTTGAACCACACCCTTATAGGTCTCGACTTCAATCTGCAGCGCCTCAGTCAGTGAATCTGCCGCAAGCTGGGCCTTTACCTTAGTTGAGATGGTCTTGTCATCGATATAGGCACCCGTGCTGCGACTTGTTTCTGTGCCAGCGCATCCGCATAGCGCCAAGAGGATCAATATGGCAAAGTAGCCGGTAAAGCGGTGAAGTCTTGGCATGGTTATGTCCTCCTTCTTTTGAAAAAAGATGTTTAAATGCTTCCTGGCAACGCAATTTGATGCTGGATAATTTTTTTCTAGCTCCTTGGGCGGCGCATCCAACCAGTCAGCAGAGCAATTATAAAGAGCAGGATAAAGACAAAGAAAAGAACCCGCGCGATGTCAGTTGCCGCTGCGGCAATGCCGGTAAAACCGAACAGGGCTGCGATTATTGCCACTACGAAAAATATAACGGCCCACCTCAACATGGTTTACTCCCCCTCCTTTTTTTATTATTTACCTGCAGACTGTCACATCCTGAAGTTGGGATTGGAGTCAGTTCAGCAGGCTGACTACGCCGATCACAATCAGGTATGTCGCAACGATGAAGTTCAGAAATCTCGGAATCACAAGGATCAGAATTCCGGCCAGTATCGAAATGATTGGTTCCAGTTGTATGTACATACTTACCTCACCTCTCAGCTTTCCCCTGTATCTTGGCCGCGCATGGCGCGGTTTTCAGATCGAGCGTGGTTTTGGGTCACTTTTTCACGCTATCTTCGATTTTCTCTTTAGCCTGCTGGGCATCTTCCTTAACTTCTTCAGCCGCATCGTCGATTTTTTCTCCGGCTTTTTCAGCGGGTCCTTTTGGGTTGATGGCGTCCTTTGTTTTTTCAACCGCCTGATCAACTTTTTCACCGGCTTTTTCCATCGGACCTTTCTTTTCACATGCAGCCAGTGTCAGAGCGAGTCCCAGAATTAAAAACAAAATGGCAATTTTTTTCATGATTTACTCCTTTGAAGTTTTACTTGGTTCGATGGATACATCCGCCGCACCTGGAGTGTGGCGGGGCTTAGTTCTGTTTATTTAAACCTGGACCATGCGGAAGTCACCGCTTTATCCAGGGAGCGCCAGGATTTTTCCAGTCCGGCCTTTAAATCATCCCATGCGCTGTCGCCGGCTTTCTGCAGGGCCTCCAACTTTTCGGCAGTTTCTTCGCGCTGTTGCTTCAGGTGTTTGATCTCCTGCTTGAACTTCAGTTGCATTTCGGCGCTGGCCCCATCTGCCTTGGCCTGCAGTTTACTTATATCTGCTTTCCACTCGTCGAGCTTCGCCCTCATCTTCTTGATATAAAGCTGTCGTTCAGTCATTTTTTGCCCCTTTCTCTTGTCTGTGCTGTGAATAAGTTTAAATGACTATAACAGTTGATAGGCGAGGCACAAGCTGGGGAAAAAATTGTTGCTTAATTTTCTCCTCTTCCATATAGTGATAATCGTTTTCAATATCGCCGCGACATAGGTGCGGATAGTTCCGGGAATGCGGGAAATGTTTGTCTGGGGAGTCCTGTGCCGAAGCATATGCACGGAGTGAGATATGGGTCAACAGTTACAAACTAAAAAGCCGGAGGCGAAACCATAAATGAGGGGTGCTGTGCGTAATTTTGATTCCGAACTCAGAGCGTTGCCGCTGTTTGCCGATTTACAGCCAGCGACGCTGCGGGAGCTGCTGCACACGCGCCGCGTCCATCGCGCAACCCGGAACGCCATCATCGGTGTTGATGCTTTGGCGCAACGGCTATTTGTCCTGCTGGAGGGGCGCATGAAGATGGTGCGCCCCAACGGAGCCGGCGAAGAGGTGTTGCAGCAGCGGATCGGCAAGGGGGATATTTTTTGCCCCGTCGCTATGCTCGCGCCGTGCCCTTGCAGTAGTTACGCCCAATGTCTTGGGGCATGTCAATATGTGAGCTGGCCCCAGCGCCTGTTTCGGCGCCTGTTGGCAGCCGATGGACAGTTACAGGCGAACCTGCTGAGTTATTTGGCCACCCAGGTGGAAGTGGAGCGCACCAGGCGTTGCCTGACTCAAGGTGGCAACGTGCACGCCAGGGTTGCCACCTATCTGCTATCCAGATGTAACAGCGCTGCCACAACCGCCCAGGGTGTTCAGGTTGATTTACGCCCACTGGTTCTGACCGCCCAGGAGCTTGGCATTGCGCGTGAAACCCTTTCGCGCACCCTGGCCCTGTTTGAACGCGAACGGATTCTGCACTCCAAGCGTGGAGTGGTGGAACTGCATGCCTTCAAAGTGCTGCGCGCAATTGCAGACGGAGAGGGCAGCTGCTGTTCATCTGCGGATGCGCCCTTGCAGCAAGATACCTTAAAGATCAGTGGGGTAAGGTAGTTTTCTCCCCCCCTTATTTTACCCAGCGCACAGCAGGATGATAATCCTCCTTGACAACCTGAACGTTCAGGCATAAAAAAACCATGCCCCTGCATGTGGTTGCAGTCTTTCCCTTTTTTTACTCGGCAGGTGTCACGACCTGAGGTGCCTTCAGGATTTCCATGCTAACGTGGTGACCAATTGAGCAATTCTGTGCGCAACCAGCCTCATGAAATGTGCAGAACCCTGTACGACAGAGTGTTTGCGTATATGACCACGCAGCTCTCTACCCTGTTGCTGATTGTTGTGCTCGGGCTGCCAACCCCGGTTGATGCACGTAGTTTAAGTGGCGACAGTTCCTTCCAGAATCCCCCACCTCCGCAAATTCAGGGAGTCGCGACCAGCGTACAAAAGGTGCCGGGCAAGAAGATTGAAGCTGACTCCAAGCTGCCCGATGCCCTCCTTTCGGGAGCAGACGACCGGTTTCCTCCCCCCTTTTCGGGCAGCGCGAGCGCACTGACCAACTCCATCCTTTTTTCTCAGCAGGGGCGAATTTCCGTGTGTCCGCGCGCGCCTCCGGCCGCATCTATTTTCTCAAGGGTACAATTCTCAGTCTGACAGCAGATCTATACTTAGAATATGAGGAAAAGATGAACCTGTTACTTAAAGCCACAATTATGTCGTTATGTTTTCCTGCTCTGCCCGCCCTGGCAAGCAATGGTAATGCTCCCCATAACCTGACCGCTTCGGTCGCGGGGATTACCGCCTTGATTCTATTTGTTGCGGCCTATTCCCTGGTGATCATGGAAGAGAAGATTCACCTGCGTAAAAGTAAACCGGTTCTTGTAGCTGCCGGGATAATCTGGATACTTATAGGGATCACCTTCAAGAGTCTGGGCGAGCCTGACGCGGCGCATACCGCTATTCTGCACAATTTACAGGAGTACGGTGAGCTGTTCTTGTTTCTTCTGGTCGCTATGACCTACATCAACAGCATGGAAGAGCGCAACGTGTTTCAGGCGCTGCGTTCCTGGCTGGTTTCACGCGGATTTTCGTTGCGCATGGTGTTCTGGCTCACCGGCTTGCTCGCGTTCCTTATCTCGCCGGTTGCCGACAATCTGACCACGGCGCTGCTCATGGGAGCGGTGGTTATGGCTGTCGGTGGTTCTAACCAGCGTTTTGTGGTTATGGCCTGTATCAACGTGGTTGTGGCCGCGAATGCCGGCGGGGCTTTCTCCCCGTTCGGTGACATCACTACCCTGATGGTGTGGCAAAAGGGGATGGTTGCGTTTCAGGAGTTTTTTGCCCTGTTCCTCCCCGCCCTGGTAAACTGGCTGGTTCCGGCCTTTATTATGAACTTTATGATCAGCAGGGAGAAACCGTCGGCGCTTGATGAAAAGGTCCATATGAAGTTCGGCGCCAAGCGGATAATTGTGTTGTTTTTGCTCACCATTGTTACGGCGGTGTCATTCCATAATTTTCTCCACCTCCCTCCCGCCGCCGGCATGATGCTCGGCCTTGGCTACCTGGGAATCTTTTCTTACTATATCAAGCTGCACGAACACGCAGCCTTCATGTCTGATCCTGCCATGCATGTAGGGCTCGTGAGTGAATTCGACAGCGAAACAAGTCAGGGTTTTAACCTGTTCAGCAGGATCGCAGCCGCAGAGTGGGATACATTGCTGTTTTTCTACGGCGTAATCATGTGTGTTGGCGGGTTAGGGCAGTTCGGCTACCTTGCCATGGCGTCGCAGTTTATGTATCAGGATCTCGGGGCGTTTAATGCCAACGTACTGGTGGGAATTGTATCCGCCATTGTAGATAATATCCCGGTGATGTTTGCGGTTCTGAGCATGGAGCCGAATATGTCGCATGGGCATTGGCTCCTGGTTACCCTCACCGCCGGGGTGGGTGGAAGCCTGCTCTCAATCGGCTCCGCCGCAGGTGTTGCCCTCATGGGTACCGCGCGCGGGATCTACACCTTCGGGCGCCATCTGATGTTCACTCCGATTATCGCGCTGGGTTATGCCGCAAGTATCGCTATGCATATGCTGGTCAATGCCAGGTATTTTCACTAAAGTGAGCAAAAAAATAGCAGGGGCGGAATTTTCCGCCCCTGCTGGTGCCCTGCTGCTGTACTCTTTATAAAGCTCTCGTGTTTGCCACTCTCCACCGCCAGATATAACCTGGCGGTGGAGTTTTTTGTGCCCGGCGTCAGATTAAAGCTGTACGGCAGAGCAAAGCTGTACTTTCTGTGTGAAGATCAGCGGCTCTGGCCCTTCATACAGCGACTCTTCATCCCCTTGTCCATGCAGGCGGCGTCACTACCCATGGCTCCGGGGCAGCAGCGCGCTGCTGCACAGTTGCAGGTAGCAGCGGCGCAGCCATCTGCGCTGGCACAGCGCTCCTGCTGCATAGCCTTCAGACGGCCAGCTTTTTCCTGCTGCTCCGGGGTCAAGATGGCGAACATCTGCTGCTGGTGCTCGATTCTGTTGACCAACAGCGCGGCTTTCAGGTCGGCATAGGTGCGGGCTTTGGCTTTCAGCGCTTCTGCGTCAAATTCAACTCCAGGCTGGCAGGCACGCAACTCCTGCTGCAGAGTCTTCATTTCGGTGCGCATCTGGGTGCGTTTATTCTGCTGCTGCGCCCGCAGTTCTGCAAGTTGCTGCTGCTGGGCGGGGTTCAGATCAAGAATAACCGCCATCCGCTCCAGATGGTTTCCCTGCTGCCTCTGGCTGCAGTCCATATTACAGCGTGAACCTTTGCCATTACCCCAGGCCATGGCACTCGTGCTGACAAGGAAGATTGCGAGGAGGGTTGCGAGGATTATGCGGGAGAGTTTCATGGTATGCTCCTTTTTCGGGTTGGGGGAAAAATCTGTCCTGCTTCTGTTCCAGGGGGGCTGTTTCCCTGGACTGGCATTTATCAATGTTTGAAGCATACCCGATACAGCTGCACAGGTGGGTTAAGAGCTGTACCGGAAAGGTAAAGTTTTGTAAAGGAGTGGGGCTGCTGCAGCGTTGTTCTTAACAATATTTTACCCCAAACAGCGGTAACGCCGCGTATAACCTGTATTGAGGGGAGCTTAGGGGGGAGAACTTAGGGTGGAGCAGTGGGAACGCCCACAGCAGACCATGGTCAACGTCAAAAATTAATGGGAAAGAGCGTGCCCAGAATGGCGGCCAAGGATAGATCAGGACACGGAAGGGAGGCACCATGCCCAAAATATTAATCATCGACGACGATAAAGAGTTGTGCGAATTACTCCACGACTATTTAGGCGCCGAAGGGCTCGATATTGTCAGCGTGCATCAGGGTGATGCTGGAGTGCAGGCGGCGCTGAGCCAAAAGGTTGATCTGGTTATCCTCGATGTGATGCTCCCGGAGCTGAACGGCTTTGATGTGTTGCGCGCCATCCGCAAAGAATCTCAGGTGCCGATAATTATGCTCACGGCGCGCGGCGAAGAGATCGACCGCATTGTCGGGTTGGAACTCGGCGCCGATGATTACCTGCCGAAGCCGTTCAACCCGCGCGAACTCGTGGCCCGCATCCGCGCCATTCAGCGCCGCCTGGCCGCGCAGCGTGACGCAGCGCAGAGTGAGGATGCGCCGGGGCTGGATGTTCTCGAAGTTGGCGATATCCGCCTGTTCCCCGGCCGGCGCACGGTTCAATGTGCAGAGCAGGACCTCGAGCTCACCTCGGCGGAGTTTGATCTGCTCGCCATGTTGTTGCGTAACGCCGGGGAGGTGGTGAGTCGCAAGGAACTGGTTGAGGAGGTGCTGGGGCGGCGCAATTCACCCTACGATCGCAGCGTGGATGTCCATATCAGCGCCCTGCGCAGAAAACTCAAGCAGCATCCGGAAGGGGGGCAACACCAGGGGGAGCACCAGGGGGAGAGAGCGCCGGGAAGGGAACGCATCATCACAGTGCGCAATGCGGGATACATGTACGCCACCGGAGCTAAGAGTTGAACATGCGCAGTCTGTTTTTTAAAATATTTCTCTATTTCTGGGGGCTGATTGTTCTGGTCATAGTGGTTATAGTTGGTCTTACCCTGTTTCGTGAGCAGCAGTATCCCCCAGCTATGCACCGTCACCTGGCGCAGCGCGCCGCCATCGAATACGGCCACGAAGCTGTGCGCCAGTACGAACTCCACGGCGTTGCCGCTTTAAAAACCTACCTGCGTACCTTGCGGCGCGAGCAGGGGCTGGCTCTCACCCTGTTTGACGCAGCCGCGACGCCCCTGCTGGAGAGTAAGGTTACATGCGGGATGCAGAATATGGTGATCCGTGCCCTCCAGACCGGCGTGGTGGAGGCTCCCATGGGTGGCCCTATGGGTGGGCGCAGAAATGTCCTGACCGCCGTGATACAAAGCGACAGCGGCACGCGCTATGTGGCCGCCGCGTGGTTGCCGCACCGTCCGGTCCCCCAGCATATCGTCGCAGAGCTGACCCGGGGGCTGTTTGGATGGCAGCTGCTGTTTGTCCTGGGGCTGACCGCCCTGGTGTGCTTTATCCTTGCGCGCTCCTTTACCACCCCCATCAGGCGCCTGCGCGGCGCGACGCATCGCTTTGCTTCGGGCGATCTGAGCACCCGCATCGGCTCTGCAATAAAAGGGGGCAACGAGCTCGCGTTGCTGGCCTCCGATTTTGATGAAATGGCGACCAGAATCGAAGCCCTGGTGGGAGGGCAACAGCGCCTCCTGCGGGACATCTCCCACGAACTGCGCTCGCCCCTGACCCGGCTCGGTATTGCGCTGGAGCTGGCGCGCAAAGAGGGGGGTAGCCCGAAGCAGGAAAAAAGCCTGCAGCGCATAGAACTGGAAAGTGAACGGATGAATACCATGATCGGGCAGTTGTTGGACCTGACCCGGATGGAGCATGCCGATACCACCATGAAGCGCGAAGAGTTCGAGCTGCAGGAAATGTTGGCGGCTATTGTCCAGGATGCGGCCTACGAAGCTGTGGAGCGCACTGTGAAGGTGGTGCTGCAGGCTGAAGACGCAGCGCCGATAGTGGCGGTGCCGGAGTTGATCGCGCGCGCGTTTGAAAACGTAATCCGCAACGCGGTGCGCTACACTGCACCTGCTACCCAGGTAGAGGTTAAGGTGCGCACTGCCGGGGAGCAGGTCCACGTGACGGTACAGGATCGGGGCGCAGGGGTGCCCGAGGCCGAACTGGAAAAACTCTTTATCCCGTTCTATCGTGTCGCACAGGCGCGGGAACGCCACAACGGTGGCACCGGCATTGGGCTCGCGATTGCCCAGCGCGCGGTGAAGCTGCACAAGGGCACCATTGTGGCAAGCAATCGCAGCGGTGGCGGGTTGCGAATCAGCATTGTTCTCCCCCGCGCACATAAAGGCTGAAGCGCGCGGCTCAAAGAACGTCCTGCAATGCCAGGCCGATATAATACGCTAGCGGGATTGAAAAAAACAGATTTGGTGCTACATGTGCTAATGTACGCGCCATACAAACCAGGGCTGCGGGGACGCGGCCAAGCTGGCCATAGTGGCCCATAGCGGCCCATAGCGGCCCATAGCTGCAGGTGCTGCAGGTTTTCACCTGCACCATTTGAGCGCCCTCACGGTAACATTAAAAAGCAAAACAGGAGGAACATATGCAAAGGGTAGCAATAGTTATTTTGGTAGTAGCTCTGGCTTTGGCCGGATGTGCGGAACCCATGAGTAAAACCCAGCGCGGAACCGCGATTGGCGCCGGAACGGGTGCCGCCGTGGGCGCTGGGCTTGGGCAATTAATCGGGGGAGATACGCGCTCAACCCTGCTCGGAGCCGGAGTAGGCGCAGCGCTGGGTGGCGTCACCGGTGGAGTGTTCTCCAACTATATGGAAAAGCAGGAACAGGAGATGCGCCGGAGTCTGGCGGATGTCGAAGGGGCCAGCATTCAGCGCGATGCCCAGAATTTGGCGATCACCTTCAGATCCGACCTGCTGTTTGATGTCGATTCTGCCGTGGTTAAACCCGGGGGATATGATGAATTGAAGCGTGTCGCGGATGTGCTTAACGCCTATCCGCAGACCCGTCTGCAGATAGCAGGGCATACCGACAGCACCGGCTCCGAAGAGTATAATCAGCTCCTCTCCGAGCGCCGCGCCGAAGCGGTGAAGGGGATCCTGGCCGGCTATCAGGTGGCGCCACAGCGGATGAGGACTATCGGCTTTGGTGAGAGTAAACCGGTCGCATCCAATGATACCCTCAGCGGACGGCAGCTGAACCGGCGCGTGTTAATCACCATTGAGCCCTTGCAGCAAGCGCAGAACAATTCATCACAGCGGTATTGAGACCCAGGAAGAGCTTTTTGGAAAAAGCCGTCATTCCCGCGCAGGCGGGAATGACGGTCCCTGGATTCTTTAAGAACACAGCGCCCGTGAATAGCAGTGCCTTCTTATATGAAATCATCATCCTCAGGAGGTGGCGCGAGGCGGTTTGCCGCGCCCATTTCCAGCAGCATGTCGGGCGCATCCGGCGCGTTGGCAGGTACAGTGGTCGAAGTGGGTGGTGGCGGCTTCGGCCGCTGGGTGCGCGCGTTATGGCGCTTGAAGCTGAAGCTCCCCACCGCCTGCTGCGCGACCCCGACAACCAGAAAGGCCTCCGGGTCGTTCTCCGCCACAATGGCTTTTAAATCCTGCACCTGCGAGCGGGTGATGGTGCAGAACAGCATGGTATAGTTGCGATCTGAATACCCCCCGGTCACTTCCCAGTAGCTGATCCCCCGCCCCAATTCCGACAAAATCGCGTGTTTCAGCATGGTGGGCGCCTGACTGACAATGGTGATGGTGCGCACCTGGCTTGGACCTTCCAGCACAAAATCTGCCGTCATCCCGCCCACAAACAGGGACAGCATCCCCAACATCGCCAGCTCCCAGCCAAACACGGTTCCTGCCAGCAGGATAATCCCCCCGTCGAGGTAGAAAAAAGCCTGACTCAAGGGATAGCCGGTCCTGTTGTGGAGAATCTGCGCCGGAATGACGGTGCCGCCGAAGTTGCCGCCGTAACGCAACACCATCCCTACCCCGAGGCCGAAAAACAGCCCACCGTAGATGGAATTCAGGAGCAGATCCTGGGTGATGGGGAAGGTGTGCATGTTGCGCGGCATGCAGGCGCTGAAGAGATCCGCCGCGATGGAAAACACCACAATGGACAACAGGCACGAAAACAGAAACCGAAAACGCCCCAGCTGGATAAACCCCAGTACCAGCAACGGCAGATTCATTAACATATAGAGTACCCCGGGGGACAGATTGGTAAAGTTCGTGATAATAACCCCCAGCCCCGCGAGACCTCCCGCCGCTAGATTGAACGGGACCATGAACATGCTGTAACCAAATGCGGCTATAATTGCGCCGATAGCGATCCCGAGCTGGAACAGAAATATCCTGCCGGGGCCGTGCAGGGCGATGTGATCTTTCAGGCTCTGGGTTTCAGCTTTTATTCTGCCGAACA
>CAYUJC010000043.1:0-22286 GCA_964444945.1 uncultured Desulfuromonas sp. | reverse complement strand
TTTTCTAGGCCAGTCTCCGGCATGGGCCGAAGGGATAGGGGAGCGGCTTACTCCAGTCGAGGGTTGTTTGCCAGAATGTCACTATGTGCTTGTCAATCCGGGGATTCCGGTATCCACGGCCGCGGTATACGCCAATGTGCAGAATTATTCGGCAAGGTGTACTGCAGGGAAGTGTCCTGAAACCATCGAAGCCATGACGCAACTCTTACACAATGATCTTCAGCCTGCGGCGCTGATGCTGGTACCACAGGTGGCGGTTGTTATGGAGCGTCTGCGCGAGTGCGGTGCCAATGGGGTGCTTATGTCCGGCAGCGGTCCAACCGTGTTTGGCCTGTTTGCGTGCGGTTCCAGCGCTCGTGCCAGCGCAAGGTATTTGGCCCAGACCCATGGCTGGTGGACTCGGGTTGTGGCAGGGGTCAGTTGAGCCTGGGGGTAATGTTGGTGCGGGCAAGGTACGGTAGGAGGAGCAGGGGTAAGTAATTTTTTAGTTTACACCCAGACGTTGTTGTTGTATAACGCCCTCCATCGGCGTCGGCAGATGTACGTGCATCGGTAAGAGTCGATTTGTGACAGAGTATTTAAATATTTATGGGGCGTCGCCAAGCGGTAAGGCACCGGATTTTGATTCCGGCATTCCCAGGTTCGAACCCTGGCGCCCCAGCCATAAAACCTCTTGCGATGGCTTAATGTCGTAACCCGGCGTGCCTGGAGAGGTTTTTTTTATTTTATACCCATTCTTTAGACAGCTCCCAGGCTTGTACCAATCAGGCCAGTTAACACTTGCAGGATAAGATGTGGAAAAATTTAAAGTTTTTGCGGGGAATTCGAACAGCGATCTTGCACACAAAATTTGTGCTGATTTAAATGTTCCGCTGGCACAAGCCAGAGTGACCAGTTTCTCCGACGGTGAAACAATGGTGGAAATAGGGGAAAATGTCCGCGGTCGCGATGTGTATGTGGTTCAGTCCACCAGTGCCCCCTGCAATGAAATGCTGATGGA
Organism: uncultured Desulfuromonas sp.; assembly: GCA_964444945.1. Classification (GTDB taxonomy): domain Bacteria; phylum Desulfobacterota; class Desulfuromonadia; order Desulfuromonadales; family Desulfuromonadaceae; genus JAIVHC01. The sequence goes on along the minus strand of CAYUJC010000043.1, from coordinate 21,286 downwards.
GTTGTTGATTATGGTGGATGCGCTGTCACGCGCATCGGCAGCGAGTATAACTGCGGTAATCCCCTATTTCGGCTATGCACGCCAGGATCGCAAGGTCGCGCCTCGAACTCCGATAACCAGTAAGCTGGTAGCGAACCTGCTCACTACCGCCGGGATTGACCGCGTAGTATGCATGGATTTGCATGCAGGTCAGATCCAGGGGTTCTTCGATATCCCAGTTGACCACATATATGCAGCCCCGGTATTGCTGGAAGATATTCGCGCCCGCTTCACCGGGCCACTGGTTGTGGTTTCGCCCGACGCTGGCGGGACAGAGCGTGCGCGGGCCTTCGCCAAGCGCATCAACGCCGGGCTGTCCATTATCGATAAGCGGCGCAGCAGGGCGAATGTCTCTGAGGTTATGCATATTATCGGAGATGTCGCCGGGCAGGACTGTGTGATAATCGATGACATGATCGATACCGCCGGCACTCTGTGCAACGGTGCGCAGGCGTTGAAAGATGCCGGCGCCAAGCGTATATTTGCCTACGCCACCCATGCGGTGCTTTCTGGCCCCGCATTGGAACGGATTGAGGCCAGCTGTATTGAAGAAGTTGTGGTTACAGACAGCATCTGCTGCAACACGAAGCTGGAGCGCTGCAAGTCCCTGCGCCAACTGTCGGTGTCAGCGTTGCTGGCGGAGGCTATCCGGCGCATTCAGGCCGACGAGTCTGTAAGCTCACTGTTTGTATGACACCAGAACTGCTAATTTGAGAGATGTTGGCGGCGGCTCCAACTAACAGCTGATTAAGCAATTAACGTCTGTTATGCATAGAGTATCAACGCTTTGCCGTAATAATTAAGATGGAGGAAAAAGTTATGCAACAGTCTGAACTGAGTGTTTCATTGCGTGAGCGGGTGGGAAAAGGTGGCGCCAGGGCAACACGCCGTGCGGGAATGATCCCAGCTGTGGTGTATGGGCCGGAGATTGTGTCCTGCCCCATTGTCGTCAACCCCAAGGAGCTCACCGCTGCCCTGAATACCGATGCCGGTATCAACACCCTCATAACTCTGCGCGCAGCAGGCCAGCCCTTTGACGGGCTGCAGGTTGTGGTGGAGGATGTGCAGATAAATCCCATCAGAAGAGAGCGTGAACACGTAGATTTCAAGGTTGTCGACCTGAAACAAAAGAGTTCCTTCATGGTGCCGGTGTTAACTGTAGGTGAGTCTGCCGGGGAAAAAGAGGGGGGCAATCTGCAACTTATCCGTGTTGAGTTGGAGGTCTATTGTCTCCCCACCAAGGTGCCTGGCCATATTGAGATCGACGTGAGCGCCCTTGAAATCGGGGACAGTATTCACATTGAAGATGTGAAGGCCCCGGAAGATGTAGAGCTGGTGCATGACGTTAACTTTACCGTTATTACCGTTGTTGGCTTCAGCCCGGCTGAACTGGACGAAGATGAAGATAAGGTGGAGAGCGACGTAGAAGAGGCTGATGAGCAGGCCGAAGTTACGGAATAGAGATTGAAGATAGTCGCTGGCCTGGGCAACCCCGGGAATAAATATGCAGATACGCGCCATAATGTAGGATTTATGGTGGTCGAGTCTCTTGCCAGAGCTGCAGGGATCGGTCTGAAAAAAAAGGGGCATCAGGCATTTTACGGAATTGGACACATTGCAGGCAACGAGGTGCTGTTGCTGCAGCCACAGACCTTCATGAATTTGAGTGGCGCCAGTATTGTTTCCGCCTGCAGAGCTACCCGGGCAGAAGGTGGTGACGTTATCGTTGTGCATGATGATATCGATCTGCCGTTCGGAGTTGTGCGTGTGAAGGTTGGTGGTGGCCACGGGGGACATAATGGTCTGCGCCACATCATCCAGCTTATAGGCACCGACTTTATCCGTGTGCGGATTGGCGTTGAACGCCCACCTGCGGGAGGAGATGCCGCAGCGTTTGTCCTGCGCCCTTTCAGCGCCAGTGAAAAAAAAGATCTTACCAAGGTTCTTGACCATGCAACCCGCGCATTGGAGGCAGTGCTGCGCTCCGGTGCACAGCAGGCTATGTGCGAGTTTAATGGGCAGGATGTGTTGAATGATTAGCAAACCAGATAAGGGGAGAGGATTCCAATGGCGTATTTTGCCGTAATTATCGGGATAGCAGGCTTTGCCATGGCTATCACTCTGTACAACAAGGTTAAGGCAGAGCCGGTCGGAAGCGCTAAGCTGGCTGAAATTTCCGAGGCTATCCATGCAGGGGCGATGGCCTTTCTGAATCGAGAGTATCGCGCGCTGGGCGTATTTGTCGGCATTGTCTTTGTCCTGATTGCCATTGGCATGCAGATTCAGACCGCGCTGGCCTTTCTCGGTGGCGCCAGCTGCTCCATGGCCTGCGGCTTTATCGGGATGAAGGCTGCGACACGTGCTAACGTCCGCACCACAGAAGCTGCCCGCGAGCATGGGCAGGCACGTGCCCTTGAGGTTTCCTACAATGGGGGCGCAGTTATGGGGCTCTCCGTTGCTTCGCTGGGCCTTGTTGGGTTGGGGATTGCCTACATCTTCTTTGGTGGCAACCCGACTACGGCGACCTATATCAACGGGTTTGCCATGGGGGCTTCATCCATCGCCCTGTTTGCCCGCGTCGGTGGAGGTATTTATACCAAAGCTGCCGATGTCGGTGCTGACCTTGTGGGGAAGCTGGAAGCCGGTATCCCTGAAGATGATCCGCGCAACCCCGGGGTTATTGCCGATAACGTCGGTGACTGTGTCGGCGACACCGCGGGGATGGGTGCGGATATCTTCGAATCCTATGTGGGTTCAATTATCGCGACCCTGGCAATCGCCGCAGCGGCCAGTCCCGAGTTGCTGGCCAAGCTTGGTTCAAGCGGTGAGATTACACGATCCGCCGCGATGCTCCTGCCGCTGGTGTTGGTGACCTTCGGACTTATCTTTTCCTTCGCCGGTATCTATGCCATGAAGCATTTTCAGGATAAAGACCCTGCAACCGCTCTACGCCTGACCACTTTTGTCGCAGCAGGACTGTTTATAGTGGCTTCACTGCTCATTATACCCATCATGGGCTTGAGCTTCGGGATCTTTATGGCCCTCGCCGCCGGCTCACTGGCAGGTATCGCCATCGGACTCATTACCGAATACTATACTGCCGGTGCTCCGGTTTTCCGTATCGCAGAAGCAAGCAAAACCGGCCCCGCCACAAATATTATCAGTGGTCTCGCCGTAGGACTGGAAAGTTGTGTCGGCCCAATCCTGATCATCTGTGCGGGTATTCTTGTTGCCAACTTCTTTGCCGGGCTCTATGGTATCGGTATTGCCGCTGTCGGCATGTTGGCTACCGTTGGGGTAACCATGACCGTTGACGCCTACGGCCCCATAGCTGACAACGCTGGCGGAATCTCAGAAATGGGCGGTCTTGGACCTGAAGTGCGTAAAATAACTGACGGTCTCGATGCCATTGGCAATACAACTGCGGCCGTTGGCAAAGGGTTCGCCATTGGTTCCGCTGCGTTGACTGCGCTGGCGCTGTTTTCAGCCTATGCCACAACGGTTGGGTTGCAGGCTATCGACCTGATCCAGCCTAAAGTAGTGGTGGGGCTTTTAATCGGTGGTTCAATTCCATTTCTAATCGGCGCACTGACCATGAACAGTGTGGGGCGTGCAGCCTCACAGATGGTAGATGAAATACGGCGTCAATTCCGTGAGATTCCCGGCTTGCTCGAAGGTAAGGAAGGGGTTAAGCCTGAGTCTGAAAAGTGTGTGGACATTTCTGCAAAGGCTGCACTTAAAGAGATGCTTTTACCCGGCGTGATCGCAATTCTTGCACCGATCGTTATCGGGTTTCTACTCGGGAAGGAAGCCCTGGGTGGGATGCTGGCCGGAGCGACTCTGGCCGGAGTGCTGCTGGCGCTGATGATGTCCAACGGCGGTGGCGCATGGGACAATGCCAAAAAATATATTGAAAGTGGCAAGCTCAGCGGGGAAGAAAAAGGTGGAGAAGCGCACAACGCCGCGGTTGTAGGCGATACGGTAGGTGACCCGTTCAAGGACACCTCCGGCCCCGCTATGAACATCCTGATCAAGTTGATGAGTGTGGTGTCGCTGGTATTGGCACCACTGCTTGTATAAAAATAGGTGAATATTTGTGGGTGACGATAGCCGGGGCAGCCGCCTCGGCTATCGTTGTTTGGAGATTATTAAGATGGGATTTAAGTGTGGAATTGTCGGCCTGCCGAATGTGGGCAAGTCGACAATATTTAACGCCATAACCAGTGCGGGCGCGGAAGCAGCAAATTACCCTTTTTGCACTATCGAGCCTAACGTCGGTGTAGTAGCGGTGCCCGACTCACGTCTGGATGCGCTGGAGAAAATCGTAAAGCCACAGCGAGTGCTACCTACGACAATGGAGTTTGTCGATATCGCGGGGCTGGTCAAGGGGGCCAGCAAAGGTGAAGGACTCGGAAACCAGTTTCTGGGGCATATTCGCCAGGTTGATGCTGTAGCAAACATTGTGCGCTGTTTCGATGATGACAATGTAGTGCATGTAGATGGCAGCGTTGATCCACTGCGTGACATTGGCGTGATTCAGACAGAATTGGGGCTGGCCGATCTTGAAGTTGTCGACCGGCGCAGCACCCGCTTACGCAAGCTTGCCGCCAGCGGCGATAAGGCTGCACGGGCAGAGTTGGGTGTGTTGGAAAAGCTGTCGGTTGGACTTGATGCGGGCCAGAGCGCACGTATGGTTAAACTCAATGCCGAAGAGCGTGCGCTTGTGGCGCACTTGAACCTGATCACCATAAAACCGGTTTTGTACGTGGCGAATGTCAGTGAAGATGACCTGGCCGGCGAGCATGAGTATGTGGAACAGGTGCGTGAGTTCGCACATGCCCAAGGGGCAGAGATGGTTGTCATCTGCGGAAAAATCGAAGCAGAAATAGCCGAACTGGAAGGGGAAGAGAAGCAGGAGTTTCTGGCGGAGCTTGGACTTGCCGAATCCGGGCTCGATCGCATGGTGCAGGCTGGTTATACACTTCTCGATCTGATCACCTATTTCACCGCCGGGGTAAAAGAGGTGCGCGCGTGGACTGTTCCGCTGAACAGCCGTGCACCACAAGCTGCCGGGGTGATCCACACCGACTTTGAACGAGGCTTCATCCGTGCGGAGGTGATCGCGTACGCTGATTTTGTCAAATGCGGGGGTGAGGCCGGAGCGCGGGACAAGGGGCTTTTGCGTATCGAAGGCAAGGATTATGTTGTCCAGGATGGCGATGTGATGCATTTCAGGTTTAACGTCTGATCTTATCCGGCGCTTCCGCCACTTAAAAGCATAGACACCATAACCACAATATGTTAGTTAGGACGATTGCAAGTCGAGCAGAGCAAATGGGTTGTTCCGTTCGCTCCTTGCTCCGGGGATGACCGGGGCTGTAATCCAGAAGGAGGAAGTAAAATGCGTACGTATGAAAGTATTTTCATCATTCGGCCACAGATTGCCGGGGATGAGTACACTGCCCTGCTTGGTAAATACAAGCAGATTCTTGCTGATCAGAGTGCCGAAATCCTTAGATGTCAGGAGTGGGGGACCAAGCGTCTGCCTTATCTAGTCAAAAAACAGGATCAAGGAACCTTTGTCCTCATCAATTTCAATGCTGGCAACACCGTAGTAAAAGAATTTGAACGGCGTCTGCGTCTTGATGATGCAATTATGCAGTTTCAGACGGTCTTGCTTGAGGGTGGCCTGGATTTGAGTGAGAAGGAAGAAGTCGCTCCGAATACAGACACCGATGCGGATGAAGACGACAGCGAGCAGGATGAAGAGCAGGATTAGATCTGACATTAACCCGGAATAGGAGGGATTAAGTATCATGGCATTTGATAAAAAAGGTGTTGCACGACGTCGTTTCGGACGGCGTAAAGGGTGTCGTTTCTGTGCGGACAGCGAGATCAGCATTGACTATAAGGATGTGCGCACGCTGAAATATTTTGTTTCTGAGCGCGGTAAGATTGTGCCGCGGCGTATTTCAGGCAACTGCGCCAATCATCAGCGTAAAATTACCGAAGCTATCAAGCGCGCGCGTAATATCGCGCTGATCTCTTTTACCTCTAAGCGCACCATCGAATAGACAGTAGAACCAAGTTGGAGATGGCGGAACAGCTCATGCATATGCAACGCAGGCATAACCAGTCTTTACTGGGAACAACGCTGATGAGTTCGGCATTGAGTATCATTTTACTTATGGCTGCAGCTTATGCAGGTCCTGTCGGGGCGTTTTTGCATGTATTTCTCGCCGTTCCTCTTGCTCTGGCCGGATACACCGCCGGGATGCTGGCCGCCCTGCTGGTTTTGTTGGTATCGCTGGCAGTTCAGTTTATGACTGCAGGCACGGCGACGGCGCTGCTGTACCTAGCTCAGATTGGTCTGCCCGGGTTGTGCCTGGCTTACGCCTTGCGCCACAATGTTGGCTGGCCCCGCGCGGTGTTTTACACCCTGCTTGTTGGAGGCACCGCCCTGACCGCTCTTGCCACTTATTCTGCCTATATGGCAGACAGTAGTGTCTCTGCGCTGGTGGCTGACTATATTGATGCAGAGATGGAGCAGGTTCATGCCGTCTATAGTCAGTCTGGTATCGAAGGGCAGCAACTGAAAGAGCTTGCCGCCGTGGTGGAAAACACGGCGACCTTTCTGAAGCGCGCCTATGCTGGCATTACGGTTGCGGCGTTAGGTCTGGTTTACCTGGTTACAGTGATGGTGCTCTACGTAACGGGCAGAGGCAAATTTACCCTGCCCGGGGTCGCTTTTCACCATTTCAAGATTGCGGAACCAGTTGTCTGGTTATTGATAGGCGCCGGGTTTGCTCTACTGTTACCCATGGTATGGCTGCAAAGTGTGGCCTTGAATTTTTTGACCGTATTGCTGCCGCTGTACTTTCTGCAGGGGATGGCGATCATTACGTTTTATTTCAAGAAAAAGGCGTTTTCGTTTTTAGCGCGCGTGTTTGCTTACACCCTCGTGTTGGTAGTTAGCCCATTACCGTTGATGGTGACAGCTCTGGGGATATTTGATCTCTGGTTTGATTTTCGCAAACCTCGCACCAAAACGAATTAGTTCCTTTGTGGAGGAGATAATGGAAATTATTTTAACTGAAAGTGTTGATGGGCTTGGAGAAGTTGGAGCCCACGTCAAGGTTAAGCCAGGTTATGCCCGCAACTTTCTGCTGCCAAGACGCCTGGCCGTTGTCGCTAACAGCAGTAACGTCAAAGAATTTGAACACCACAAGCGCCAGTTGGAGCATAAAGCTCTGGCAATCGCCAAGGATTCAGAATCGATGAAGAAGAAGATTGAGGCGCAGAAATGTGAATTCGTGCTGCGCGCCAGTGAGGATGGCAAACTCTTCGGTTCAGTTACATCTGCTGACATCGCGGATAAGCTTGCAGCGGCGGATATTGTCGTTGAGCGCAAAAAAATTCAGCTCGGTGAGCCCATCAAGGCACTAGGTGAGCACAGCGTTGAGATCAAGCTCCCTGGCAACATTGTTGCAACTGTAGGGATTAATGTCGTACCTGCTGAATAGGGCCGTCTGCACGTAAAATACTTAAGTAACTGCCCCCGGTCAGCCGCTATGGCACCGGGGGTTTTGCGTTCAAGTGAAATTTGCCATGGCCGAAATAGAATCACACCGTCTCCCGCCGCAGAATCTCGAAGCTGAAATGTCAGTGCTGGGTGGGGTCTTGCTTGAGAACGAAGCCCTTAACCGCGCTCTGGAAATTCTGATTCCGGACGATTTCTATCGTGACAGTCACAGGCGGATTTTCAAGGCTCTGGTCAGCCTGAGCGATCGCAGTGAACCAGCGGATCTGGTCACCCTCACAGCCGAATTGAAAAAAACCGGGCACTTGGAGAATGTGGGGGGAAGTTCATATCTGGCCACTTTGGTTGACTATGTACCTACCGCGGCCAATATGACCTACTACGCTCGCATGGTTAAGGAAAAGTCTGTCGCTCGGCACATGATCAATGTTGCGACCGAGATTGTAAAACGTGGGTATGACGGGCAGGAGATCGAGAAAACTCTGGATTGGGCGGAAAAATCAATCTTCGATATTGCCGGAATGCGCAGTCGCCCCTCGTATTATTCCACCCGCGAAATAATGCAGGATACCTTTAAGGCTATTGAGGAGCTCTACGAACGGAAGGAGCTGGTAACGGGGGTGCCTACCGGCTACACCGACCTGGACACCATGACGGCCGGTCTGCAGAAAGGCGATCTTCTGATCGTAGCGGGGCGCCCTTCCATGGGGAAAACTGCGTTCGGGGTCAATATCATAGAGCATGCAACCATGCACGCCAAAAACACTGTTCCGGCGATGATATTTTCCCTGGAGATGAGTAAGGAACAGCTTGTGCAGAGGATGCTGTGCTCAGTGTCGCGCGTAGATGCGGCGCGCTTGCGTACCGGGCATCTGGGCGACTCCGACTGGCCTAAACTAACCAACGGAGCCGGGATGTTGTCAGAGGCGAACATCTTTATTGATGATACTCCGGCCATCTCGGTGCTGGAGTTGCGTGCCAAAGCCAGACGCCTGAAGGCGGAACACAATCTGGGGCTGGTGGTAGTTGACTATCTGCAGTTGATGCAGGGCAACAACGCAGAAAGTCGCCAGCAGGAGATCTCTGAGATTTCGCGTTCCCTCAAGGCGCTGGCCAAGGAACTTAAGCTACCTATTATTGCACTATCGCAGTTAAATCGTTCGCTGGAAAGTAGGACAGATAAGCGGCCGATGATGGCGGATCTGCGCGAATCAGGCGCGATTGAGCAGGATGCGGACGTAATTATGTTTGTATACCGAGAATCGGTTTACTGCGAGGCCTGTCGCCGCCGGGACGGAACCTGTGAGAAGAATCACGCCAATGACGCTGAAATAATTGTCGCCAAGCAGCGTAATGGCCCTATTGGCACCGTGCATCTGACGTTCAAGGGTGAGTTTACCCGGTTTGAAAATCAATCAAAGCGCATGGAGCACTAAAAAGTCTGCTTGTCAAAAAGCACGACAGGCTCCTAGCGTTTACCATTGCTGGTGCGACAGGGGGCAATGCCCAGGGTGGCCATCTTCTTGCGCAGGGTGTTGCGGTTTATCCCAAGTATTCTTGCCGCATGGAGCTGATTCCCCCTGGTTTTCTCCAGAATGATACGCAGCAGGGGGCGTTCCATTTGATACAAGACCATATTGTACAGATCGTTTATCTCTATTATGTCTTCCTGCATCAAAGAAGCGCGCAGTTTTGCTTCAATGATTGATTCGAGCGACTGTGTTTCCGGCGTATGCGCGAATTGATTAGGCATTTTGCTTTCTCCGGATGCTGGTTGGGGCGATTGTTTCGGGGCCAAAGAACTCATCCAGTAAGAGATGTAGAGCTGAGATATCCTGAATTTTATTCACCTGCTGCCGAAAATCGCTTGCTCCGCTGAGGCCACGGGCGTACCAGCACAGATGTTTGCGCATCTCCGGAATTGCTTGAGAATCGTCCAGGTCCTCGCGTTGGAGCTCCAGATGCTGGCGCGCAACCTGCCCGCGCTCAGCACGCGTAGGGGTGTGGAGGGGCTGACCCTGGCGTAGAGCCAGGATGTTTCTGATCAACCATGGGTTTCCGTAACTGCCCCGGCCCAGCATAATCCCATCGCAGCCGGTCTGGTGCAACATGGCGGCAGCGTCAGCGGCACACAATATGTCGCCGCTGCCAATAACCGGAATAGCGACAGTCTGTTTCAAAGTCCTGATCTCCTTCCACGCGGCGATGCCACCAAATCCCTGGGTCTTTGTGCGGGGGTGAAGTGTTATCGCCTCAATCCCTTCTTGCTCCGCTATGCGTCCGATCTCAAGAAAGTTTTTGCGATCCTGATCCCAACCAGAGCGGATTTTGATGCTCAGCGGCAGCTTGCATACCCGCCTTACTGCAGCCATAACTGCTGCGGCACGGTTTGGGTCACATAACAGGGCGCTGCCTGCACCGGAGCGGGTAACTTTCTTTACCGGGCAGCCCATATTGATATCGAGCATATCGGCTATGCCGTTACACATGGATGCGGCTTGTGCCATCACCTCTGGATCAGCGCCAAACAGCTGCAGCGCAAAAGGGCGTTCACATTCACGATGCAGGACCAGTTCCAGGGTGCGCTTGCCGTCGCGTATCATCCCGTTGGCGCTGATCATTTCTGAAAAAACCAGCCCCGCGCCCGCTTGCTTGTGGATCTGTCGATAACTGGAATTTGTTATGCCTGCCATGGGGGCTAGTAGAACATTGTTTTCTAATTCCAGACAGCCAATTTTAAGGTCTGTTTTACAGCTGTAAACCTGCAAGATTACCTCTCACGCTAACACGAATCAATATCGCACTATTACAGTGATGAAATTTGGGGCGATTCCCTGTCTGGTATCCATTTTACCGGTTGCAACAGGGGAGTAAAATAACCATATGAAGCAGCAGAAAGGTGAATACTGTATACAGAATACCCTTGACGCTTTCAGAAAAGCTTTGCTATAACCATAGAGCAGGGCATAAAACAAGGTTCGAGAATAGTGCCCGGAAGCGGCTGAAGCTGCGTCGCCGGGCCAGCAATAGCGTTCACCCCTCCCTGTGATTGCCCGATGTCGCACAATGACCAGCGGCCCTGCGCGGTTTGCGCATCCACGGGCGAGACAAGAACAGAAGCGTGATAATGCCACAAAGGGCGCACCCTGACAAGGTGCACCATGCGCCACCCTCTGATCAGCAAGATGATTGATTGGCACAACCAGGGGGATGGCCAAGCGCTAGTATGCCGTTGAGGTGAACCACGGCCAGTGGACAAATAATTTTAACCAATATGCGGATTGCACTTGTTAATCTTGGATTTTTTTGTTTTATTGGAATAGTTAAGTTTTACGCAGTAGGTTGAGACTCGGGTCAGGATGATGTCGGGGGACATCGTGTTGCGGGTCTATGTAGTCGGATGGTGGTTAAGGCCACCTGTTTTAATTCCATTATAAGGAGAGTAATATGTCCACAATGAAGGAAGTCCTGAGAAAGAAGATTGATGAGCATCGTCCGCGGACAACCAGGCTGGTAAAAGAGCATGGTGATGTGAAACTGGGTGACGTAACTATCGCCCAGGCAATTGGTGGCGCACGGGGCGTAAAATGCCTGGTTACAGACATCTCCTACCTTGACCCCATGGAAGGTATCCGTTTCCGTGGCATGACCATCCCTGAGACCTTCGAGGCTCTGCCCAAAGTACCGGGCAGTGAATATCCTTATGTTGAAGGTTTCTGGTATCTGCTCTTCACCGGCGATGTGCCGACCATGGAGCAGACTCTTGAAATCGTTGAGGACTGGAAGCAGCGTTCTCAGATACCCCAATATGTAATTGACGTACTGCGCGCACTGCCGCGTGACTCCCACCCGATGGCAATGTTCTCAGCCGCTATCCTTGCCATGCAGCGTGATTCTGTATTTGCCAGCAACTATACTGCCGGCAAGTTCAACAAGATGACCTGCTGGGAAGATATGCTGGAAGACTGCACCAACCTGATGGCTAAGCTTGGTCCCATCGCGGCATATATCTACCGCATGAAGTACAAGTGTGACACCCATATCGCGGCGGATCCAGAGTTGGATATGGGGGGTAACTTTGCCCACATGCTCGGCCAGAGCGAAGACTACAAAGATGTTGCACGTATGTACTTCATCCTCCACTCAGACCATGAGTCCGGTAACGTATCTGCGCATACCACCCACCTGGTAGCCTCAGCTCTGTCTGACATCTACTATTCTTACTCAGCTGGTATCAACGGGCTTGCTGGTCCGCTGCATGGCCTGGCCAACCAGGAAGTTCTTGGCTGGACCCAGAACTTCATGGAGAAGCTTGGTGGCAAGTTGCCTACCGAAGAGGAGTTGAAGAAGGCTCTGTGGGACACCCTGAACAGTGGACAGGTTATTCCTGGTTACGGCCACGCTGTTCTGCGTAAGACCGACCCGCGCTATACTTCACAGCGTGAGTTCTGCCTCAACACTCCGGGGCTGAAGGATTATCCCCTGTTCAAACTCGTAAGCATGATCTACAAGGTTACTCCGCCGATTCTGGAAGAGCAGGGCAAGGCGAAGAACCCATGGCCTAACGTTGACGCCCAGTCTGGTGTTATCCAGTGGTACTATGGCGTTACCGAGTATGACTTCTACACAGTACTGTTCGGTGTAGGACGTGCGCTTGGTTGCCTCGCCAACGTAACCTGGGACCGCGCTCTTGGCTATGCTATCGAGCGGCCGAAGTCTGTTACTACTGCAATGCTCGAAGAGGCAGCAGGCATTAAGTAAAAAATCAAGCAGTTTACATGACTTGACGTTCCATCTGGCACCCTCTTTTCAGAGGGTGCCTTTTTTTATATCTTTACAACGGATACGCTCGAATACCCTCCAGAATGAAGCTTTCTGCTCTCCAATATTTCTACCGCTCTCTTTGTTACTTTTCAGCCATAATTGCCCATGAATAAAGATTGGGGAATGCAAAACAATTGACGGTAGGCAGCGGCACCATCTATATTGATGTTACCATTGGTAAACATTACAGACGTGGATATGGAGGGATTATGCCGCAACTTGAAAAGGGTAAAAGTATTTACCAACCCATTGTGGAGAACATGTCAGAAGGGGTGGTGTTTATTGACGCTGACGATACCATCGTCATCTGCAATAAGGCCGCGGAACGAATTCGCACAGTGCGGGCCGAAAAAGTGATCGGCAAAAAAATATACACTATCCACCCCAAAAAGATGCACGAGCGGATTGCACAATTATTGCGCAGCCTTAAATCGGGTGAAACCGATTGGGCTACGCGGAATATAGTGGTCAAGAAGCGCTATATTGCAAATTCTTATTCCGCGATACGCGCTCCTGATGAAACATACCTTGGTACATTGCTGTTAAGCCACGATGTAACCGAAGAGCAGCGTCTGCGCAGGGAAAATGAAAACCTGCGTAAGGGGGATAATCAGGGGATCCAGCGCTGTGTGGTGGTGCGCAGTAATGCGGCACAAAAAATCAAGGAGATGACCAGGGTTTTAGCCGCAGTGGATTCGACGGTGCTGGTGACCGGAGAAAGTGGGGTAGGGAAAGAATGTGTTGTGGATATGCTGCATCGTGAAAGTACCCGCAGCGGAGCCCCGCTGATAAAAGTCAATTGTGCCGCTTTGCCTGAAAACCTTATCGAATCAGAGCTTTTTGGTTACACGAAAGGAGCCTTTACTGGGGCTACAGAGAACAGAAAAGGCAAATTTGAGCTTGCCGACGGGGGAATTCTGTTTCTCGATGAAATTGCAGAAATGCCACTTACGGCGCAGTCCAAGTTGCTGCGAGTGCTGCAGGAGCGCGTGGTCCACCCTCTGGGGGGACGAAGCGGAGTTCTGGTGGATGTGCGGATTGTTGCGGCGACAAACCATGTCTTGGCAGATGAGGTAGCCGCCAAGCGTTTTCGCGAAGATCTGTTCTATCGCCTCAACGTCATTAATATAGAGGTTCCCCCCTTACGGGACCGCGTAGCTGATATTGAACCGCTGGCCAACGCATTTCTCCAGCGCTTTTCAGAAAAAATGCAGCGCCCGCTGCGCTATCTCTCCGATGAAGCCCTCCAGCTCTTGCTGCAGTATCACTGGCCAGGCAATGTGCGCCAACTGGAACACGCGATGGAGCGCGCTGTTGCTCTCAGCAGTGGTGGGTTGATCCTGGTGGATGATCTGCCTGAAGAGATACGGAGTATCAAGGGTAAAACGTTTCCGCAGCTCTGTGGCCAAAATCACCCCGAAAAAAGTTTAAAGGAGGCTGTTGAGCAATTTGAGGCAGAGTTTATCGCAGCTGCGTTAAAGCACCACCAGAACCGCAAGAGCCAGACAGCGCAGACGTTGGGGATATCGCGTAAAAGTTTGTGGCAGAAAATTCAAAAGCATGAATTGCAGTATGACAGCTGAGGGCGTTACTTAAAGGAAGCATTGGCTGTATTATTGGGGACAATAGGTAACAATTGCCTGGTGTCGCCACCTGAGTGAAGTTGATAAAAAGGGGATCCCCAGTATGGGATCCCCTTTTTATTCAGGTAGTTAGGCGAATGGTTGTGCCGGTGGCACGTGTCGTGCAATAGAGACGTGGCGATTGTGTATAAGCGCAGTAGCCGCCTGCGCATAGGGTCGGTTGAAGCTGGGCATCTAAAAGTTTGGCGGCAGGATGTCACTATACTATGGTTTGGTATGGCTGCTTAGGCGGCTGTATCGCGATGCGAAGGGAGAGAGGGAATGAATTTGTATTTGAGGGGATTGTCTGTTCTATTGTTGCTGTTGTTTTGGGGTGGCAGCCTTGTTGCTGCACCACTGGATGATTTTGTTGCGGCCTTGAAGGATGGCACCCCGGATGTGGACGTGATCACTGGATTTGAGTATAAACATCGCGATGACGCCACAAGTCCTGGACAGCAGTTCAGTGTCAGAACGCGGGTGGGATATCGCACCGCCAGCTTTTACAATACTGCAGCTTATGTCCAACTGCATAATGTCAGCAACGTCATGGAGCAGTATCGTTTCATGAGCAATGGCAAAACGTACGGCAATCAGGGGCGAGATATAATCGCCGATCCCGATGGCAGCCGCTTCCAACAGGCCTATCTTGATTTCACGGGGCTCCCGGATACCTTGGTTCGACTCGGACGGCAGGATATTGTTCTGGATGATGCTCGTCTGCTGGGTGATATCGATTGGCGCCTGAATGGGCAGTCCTTTGATGCAGTGTCCCTTACCAATTCATCGATTCAGAATGTAAAACTTTATGCTGCATATGTGCAGAAGGTTAATACCATTAATCTCGATTCACTGGATTTAGACGGGTTCTATCTGTTCAATGCGGCCTATTCCGGGCTTAAAAACCACACGATCTCTTTGTACACCTACCTGCTGGATACCGAAAGTACGGCGGACAGCGCCCGCGACAGCGCAACCTACGGTTTCCGGTTCTCTGGCAACACAGCCCCATTCAATTATTACCTGGATTACAGCCATCAAAGTGATTTTGCCGACGGAAAAGACCACTCCGCCGATATGCTCAATCTCTATGTCGCGGGCAAGATAAACGACATGTTTACCCTCGGCGCTGGATATTCCTATATTTCAGGCCAGGACGGGTCTGATCGTCCTTTCGACACCCTTTTCAGCACCGCGCATAAATTCAACGGTTTTGCCGATCAGTTTCTGGGAACCAATGGCGGCAAGCTGCGCGATGGTCTGCATGACTACTATGTGCAGGCGATTACGCAGGCGTTTGGAGCAAAACTTGTTCTCGCATACCACTACTTTGATACGACAGAGAACGACTTCTTTGATGGCACCTATGGCGATGAATTTAATGCCTTGCTGATCAAACCTTTGGCGGATAACCTTAATTTCATCGTCAAGTATGCCAACTTCATGCAGGATGATTCCAGTTCCAACGGCTACCTCAACCCCACACGCGATACCGAAATTCTTTCTGTGCGGCTGCGGTTTAAGTATTGATTTCCCTGAAATTCTGGAATTATTCAAGCTGAACTGGCTCACAGCAGCAAACTCAATTAAGGAGTGCAGCTGTGTATGTGGCAGTTAACGGCTGGAGAGGAGAAGAGCAGTGAAGAAAATTTGTGCAGCAATACTGGCTGTCGGCGCTGTGGTTCTGTTGGTTGCGTGTAGCAGTGCGGTAACGGGAGGTAAAAAAGACGGTGCGCAGTCAGGCCCAACTTCAGAAAGTGCCGGGCCGATTTTGGCGCAACATCCACCTATGTCGGCGCAGGAAAAACTGCGCCCATGTGTAGAGTGCCATAAGGAGGTCACCCCTGAAATTTATACCCAGTGGTACAACTCGCGCCACGGAATCGATATCGTTAAATGTTATCAATGTCATGGCACCTATGAACAGATGTACAAAGTTCCACCTGTGAGCCAATGCGCCATCTGCCACGCGGGTGAAACAATGAACAATCCATCCGCGCAGCCGTGCTGGGACTGTCATTTGGAGCATACATTTAAGGGCCATTAGAGGGAGGGCGAAATGAGTTTAACCAGACGGGATTTTATTAAACGCTCAGCGGCGATGACTGCGGCTTCATATGTTGGAATTAATCTGCCGTTCACGCACCAGAACGCGGCGCAAGCTGCGGATGCAGACACATGGGTACGAGGAACCTGCAGACTGTGCGGAGTTGGCTGTCGCCTTGAGATGGGGGTGAGAAATGGTCGCCCCGTAGCGCTGCGTGGGGTACCGAAGGCACGCACCAACTATGGCTATCTGTGTATGAAGGGGATGTTATTCTACAAAATCATGCAGCATCCGGAGCGCTTGAAAGTACCTTTGTACCGTGCGCGCAAAGATCAGCCCTTCAGGGAGATCAGCTGGGATGAGGCTCTGGATATCGCGGCGAAGGAATTTGCCGATGCCGTGCGCAAGTACGGCAATGATTCCACCGCCTACTACGGCTCCGGGCAGTGTCTGACCGAGGAGACCTACCTGTTCCAGAAGGTTATGCGCGGCGGGCTGAAAACCAACAATGTCGAGGGTAATCCACGCCTGTGCATGGCCAGTGCTGTGGGGGGGTATCTTACCTCGTTTGGCGCCGATGAGCCTATCGGCGGCTACGCCAACGTAGAACGCAGCTATTGCATGTTTATAATCGGCAGCAACATGGCTGAAGCGCATCCGGTTTTTTTCCGGCGCGTAATGCGGCAAAAACTCGACAATCCGGACAAGGTGAAAATCATCAATGCCGATCCGCGTATATCCCCAACCTCGCGTATTGCGGATATGCATATGCAGTTTCGCCCCGGTACCGACCTGGCTCTGATGAACGCAATGGCCTATGTCATAATCGATGAAGAACTATACGACCAAAAGTTTATCGATGATTACGCCGTGTTCCGTGTCGGCAAGGATGCCAAGCAGGTTGATTTAGCGTCCTTCAAGGCTGATCTCGAAGAGTATTCCCCGGAAAAAGCGGCCAAGATTTGTGGTGGCAATATCACCGCCGATGATATCCGCACCGCCGCGCGCTGGTTCGCCACCTCCCAAGGTACCTTGAGTATGTGGTGCATGGGGATCAACCAGCGCAAACAGGGGGTGTGGGCCAATAATCTGATCCATAATCTCCACATCCTTACTGGTCAGCTGTGCAAACCGGGGGCAGATAGTCTCTCACTGACCGGCCAGCCCAATGCCTGTGGTGGCGTGCGCGAAGGGGGGGGCTTGTGCCATATCCTTCCGGGGCACCGCGTGGTGGCGAACGAAAAACAGCGCAATCAGGTGGAAGATGCCTGGGGCATTCCTCACGGACGCATCCCACCGAAACCCGGGTATCACACCATGGCCATGTTCGAGGCGGTGAATGAGAAGAAGATTCGCGCTATCTGGATCAACTGCACCAGTCCGGCACAGAGTCTTCCCAATGTGACTCCGTACCGTAAAGGGATGCAGTCCGATGATGTGTTTATTGTATGCTCGGATATTTTCCCAACCAAGACCACGGAGTGCGCTAATCTGATTCTCCCCACGGCGTTTCACTTCGAAAAGACCGGCGTGTATGGCTGTACCGAGCGGCGCTCGCAGATCACCCCCAAGGCGGTTGACGCACCTGGTGAAGCGATGCCTGAGGTCTGGATGGTGCGCGAGTGGGCCTTACGTCTTGCGAAAGAACTTAATGATCCGGTGATCAAACAGTGTGTGGCGCCGTTTATGGATAAAGAGCCGGACTACGAGCTGCCCAAGGCCATCTGGGACGAATATACGCAGAAGTTGACCAAAGGGCGCGACAACGATCTGCGTGGGGCGACCTATGAAGTCCTGGAGTCTATGGATGATGGGGTGCAGTGGCCTGCTCCAACCAAGGAATTTGCCTTGACGGGTGGTACGGTCATGAAATTTGTACGCGGTAGCGACCCTATGGCGGAAACAGAGGCTAAGGACGACAAGCCATACCAGTTCTATGGCCCGGCCCATCCCGACAGAAAATTATGGATATGGAGTCGCCCTTACGTGGGCGCCGGGGAAGAACCGGATGCCGACTACCCCCTCTATCTATCCACCGGGCGGATTATCGACCACTGGCATACAACCTCTATGACCGGGCGTATCCCCGAATTGATGCGCGCAAATCCGTACTCATATGTCGAGATCAATCCCAAAGATGCTGCCCGCATGGGGGTTCGTCCCAACGACATGGTTGAGATTGAAACGCGCCGAGGCAAGGTAGAGATGCCGGCCAAGGTTGTGGAGGGTCCCATGGAGGGGATGCTGTTTGCCTACTGGCATGACATGGACGAAGACCGGATGATCAATAAGGTGGTTAACGACGCGTATGATCCTGGGTCGAAAGAGCCCGAGTTCAAGATTTGCGCCTGTCGAGCCCGGAGAATTTCCGGTCCGAAAGCCTTGAAGCCATATATTACCAGACTGAATGAGTAATTAATCTACGCAACCAGAACTGAAGGCAGGGACAACAGCTTGTCCCTGCCTTTAACAACAGGAGACGATTCATGCCTATAGGTGGATTTATCATAAATACATTGGCGCAGGATTGTGATGTAGTCGTTACCGCTCTTGAGCAGATGGCTGGAGTTGAGATCCACGCGACCGACTCCAACGGCAATATCATTGCGGTGATTGAGGCTCAGACATCTGACAGCATGGAAGAGAGCGTTAAGGAGATAGAGGGACTTGAACAAGTGCTCAGTGTCGGCGCCGCATACCTGCATATCGAGGATGAAGTGGATAAAATCGAACGCGGTGAACTGCTTCCGTCAAACCCACTTAAAAAAAACAAGAAAAATAAAGTTGAATGGGCGTGAGTTTCTCACCCGGACGGCGGACATTTTTGCGCAGCACCCTGTTGGGGCTGCTGCTGGCGCCCACAGCTGCATCCGCCCGGCGGCGTTATGCCTATCCGGTAGCAACCAATGTTCTGCGTCCGCCCGGCGCCGTGACTGAAGAACACTTCGCCGCGACCTGCATTCGTTGCGGGCGCTGTGTAGAGGTGTGCCCGTATCTTAGTATCAAGCCGCTGGATATCCGCAGTGGTGTCAACGCCGGCACCCCGATCGTAGAGATTGAAGCTGTCCCCTGTTACCTGTGTATGAAGTGTGTAGACGTCTGCCCCACGGGGGCGCTGCGCCGTATACCACAGGAACAGACCAGAATGGGGGTAGCAGTGGTAGATCGCTATACCTGTGTCTCCTGGAAGGACAAGATCCTGTGCCGTACCTGTTATAGTGTGTGCCCATTTATGGATAAAGCGATTCGGCTCGAAGAATTCAAACCGATTATCGATGAGCGCCACTGCACCGGCTGTGGCATATGCACCCACGCCTGCCCAGTACCACGCCAGCAGGGGGGGAAGGCGGTTAATGTCGAGCCGATCTATGCACGGGAATTTACCCTGCCCGAGGAAGCGGAGCAAATTGGGGGCGCAGTATGAAGGTTTTGCGTCAACACAGTTGGAGCTTCTGGCGTCTGGCGGTTCAAAGCGCCTCTTTTGCGCTGCTGGTATCGATTCCGCTCCTGAATTTTTATCTGAATTTTCACTTTATTCAGGGCTGGTATCAGTCTCTCAGCATTGGAGATCTGTGGTTCGTCTCACCCCTTGAAGGGCTGGAGCGCATTTTGGTCACGCGCTCCATTTACGGGCCGTTGCTGGTGGGGATGCTGATTCCGGTTATCCTGGCGCTGCTGTGTGGGCGGATCTTCTGCGGCTGGATCTGCCCCATCCACTATCTGTCAGATTTAACGGGGCGGGCAACAGGGGCGATAATGCGCACCAAGCACCCCAAAGATCGCTGGCTGCTGCCGCGGCAGATCCTCTGGGTTGCCCTGATTGGGGAATTGCTCCTGAGTCTGGTTGTCGGCGCGCCAATTTTTGTGTTTATGTCGCCGCCGGGGTTGGTTGGGCGCGAGTTAATGCGGCTGGTGTTTTTTCATGCCCTGGCCCTTGAAGTCCTTATCATTGTTGGGGTGTTGGGGATGAATCTGATCACCCGGCGTTTTTACTGTCGCTATCTGTGTCCGTTGGGGGGATTGCTCGCACTTCTCGGGCACAGGCGCAAACTGCGCGTGGTTGTTAATCCAGACAGCTGTGTCCACTGCAGCAAATGTGACGACAGCTGCCCGCTGGGGCTTAACCCACAGCAAGGGGAGGGGGAATACAGCCAGTGCTGGAATTGCGGCACCTGTATCGACGTCTGCCCACAGGAGAGCCTGAACTTCCGATGGCAGGGCGGAGCGCAGAATGGACCAAATTGAATTCAAAGCGGATATGCCCATTATGGCAGAGGCAGATATTTGTAGCTACACGGTTGGCGGGCGGGTCTGGATTGCCAGTGGTGGGCGGGCTTTTCTCGGCCGGGGCAGGGTGCAACTGCTGGAACTGGTGGAGCAAACCGGCTCGGTGCGTCAGGCCGCGCGCAGCTTAGGGATGTCGTACCGTAACGCGCTGCGTCTTATTCATAACATCAATGCACGCGCAGCCGCTCCGCTGGTAACCTTGAACCAGGGGGGGCGTGGCGGTGGCGGTGCAGCGCTGACCGCATATGGACATCATGCCGTAGCGCAGTATTATTGCATTGAGGAACAGTTCAACCTCTTTTTAGCAGAACATACCGCAGGGTTGGTGCTGTAATCCTGCCGCGTTCAAAATAACAGCGTATATTTTACCCCGTCACTTAGAGCGGAGTATATCCAGCGTTGTTCCCTCGAGGGTATAACGCTGCGACAGTGTGCTGACGCGGATACATTGTGTTCATGGGAGTTTTACTCCTAAGGTTTCAAGTCTCTAACTTTTGCCCTCCGGGCATTGCTGCCAATCAGTGAGAGCGTCCAGAAAAAAGAAAGCAGACCCGATGAAAAAAGTGGCTCTAAAACATGCAGTGGGGGAAGTGCTCGGTCACGATATTACCGAAGTGAACCTGCAACAGGGACGCAAGGGGGTGGCCTTCAAACGGGGACATGTGATCGTCCGGCAAGACCTCGAAATTCTGCAGCAACTGGGCAAGGGGCACATATATGTGTGGGAAGGAACGGAAGAGGAAGTGCATGAAGACGATGCCGCGCGGATGCTCGCCCCTCTGCTCGCCGGAGAGCATGTGCGCTACGACGCACAGCCGTGCGAAGGCAAGATAAGTTTTTATGCTGGCGTCGCTGGGGTTTTTAAGGTTGATACAGAACGCCTGCAGCGGATAAGACTTTGAAGGGTTCTTCGTAAGTATCGCCGTT
>CAYUJC010000042.1:0-22407 GCA_964444945.1 uncultured Desulfuromonas sp. | reverse complement strand
AAAGATATAGCCGCAGCTCTTGTCGGACTGGTATCGGCGCTCTCTTTCATGTGGCCCTATTCTGCATTGCTGGCGAGTCTTAACTGGGTCAGCCTTGCCCCCCTTATCTTTATGTGCACCGCCAAGCCATGGCGCCGTGGGATAGTTGCGGGGGTGTGCTTCTTCGCTCCGGTATTGTACTGGCTTAATTACGTCATGGTTGATTACGGCGGCCTCCCAGCCATGGGCTCCGTGGTGCTGTACCTGCTGCTGGTGGTTTATCTCGCCCTTTTCTGGGGTGCAGCCTGCTGGTGCAGCGCGCGGATAATTAAATATACACCTTTGCCGCTGTGGCAGGTTTTTCCGTTTGTGTGGATAGCGTTTGAGTTTTTGCGCAGCAAACTCCTCACCGGGTTTCCCTGGGGCAGCATCATCTATTCCCAGGCCGCCCTGCCGGTTCTGGTGCAGAGCGCTGATATCGGTGGGATGTGGTTGCCGATGCTGGTTCTGCTGCTGGTTAACAGTGCAGTGGCCACTTTGCTGCATTCAATCTGGCGTGGGCGTGCGCTCCCATCCCTGGCGGTGGTGGTGGCGGTGGGTGCTTTTATCCTTAATGCTGCCTACGGAATTCATGCTATAGATCGCTATGCTGTGACAGACGCCTCAGCAACCTTGTCCGCAGAACCAGGCGAGGCTGCGGAGCCTGTCCTGACTCTGGCTTTGGTTCAGGCCAATATTGACCAGCACCAAAAGTGGCTCAGCAGCAACACTGCTAACACCGTGCGCCTTTACACCGAGATGAGCCGGCAGCACCCACAGGTCGACCTCATAGTCTGGCCGGAGAGTGCCACCCCCTTCTACTATCAGGACAACTCTGGTTATGCAGCCGAGGTGGATGCCGTAGCCCGAGAACTCGGTGTGCATATCTTGTTTGGCAGCCCCGCCTATGCAACGAACTCCAAAGGGTTCAGCTACCTAAACAGCGCCTATCTTATCGATCCTGATGCAGAATTGTTGGGGCGTACAGACAAGGTTCACTTGGTCCCGTTCGGAGAATATGTGCCCCTGGGTTCACTGCTGGGCTTCGTGGATAAGCTCGCTGCTGGGGTGGGAGATTTTCGCCCTGGAACGCTGCAGCTGTTGCCGTTGTCCGAGCGCGCCGTCGGGGTTTTGATCTGCTATGAAGCCATTTTCCCCGAACTGGCCCGTGCCCAGGTGCAGATGGGGGCGCAACTGCTGTTTAATTTAACCAACGATGCCTGGTTCGGGGACACCCCTGCGCCACACCAGCATCTGCAGATGGCACGTTTCCGCGCCCTGGAAAATCGGCGTTGGTTGGCTCGATGCGCAAATACCGGAGTCTCCGTTCTGATTGATCCTGCCGGGATGCTTCATAGCCCCACTGAAATTTTCGGTGCCGCGGTTGTGACAGGCAACGTCACGTTTCACCAGGCACAGACAACGTACACCCGCTGCGGAGATATTTTGGCCTGGCTGGCGGTTTTTCTGTGCTGCGGGTGGATGTGGCAGAGCAGGAAAAAAAGGCTGTCGGTGCGCGGGTAGCTGTGGCATTATGGCTGACTTTACTGGTTGCGTAAGTCACACCTGCCAAAAATCCAACGACCCACCTTCAGCGCAGTATCGCCGTGACAATTCAGCTGTTCAGGTAGATTTTGTGGTTTAGCTGGTGCTTGTTGCGCTATTGCAAATTAAATGCACGAATTTTAAGTGCAGGCTATGGTTCAGGAGGAACTATTCGATGTTTCGAGAAGAAAAAGAACAGCTCAGTCAACTCAGTGCGAAGTTGGAAGAGCTGAGGAGGTATCTTTGACCTCGATGCCAAGCGTGAAGAGATCGAAGAGTTGGAAGCTGAAATTGCAGAGCCTGAGTTCTGGAACCAGCAGGAGCATGCCCAGAAGCTTTTGAAAGAACGGAACAGATTACAGCGTGTGGTCGAATCCTGGGATCAGGCGTTTCAAAACTATGAAGATGCGCAGATTCTGGTGGAACTGGGCGAAGAGGGTGAAGATGAAAGCGTCGGCGTCGAGGCGGCCGCCCTGTTGAGCCAGGCGCAGCAGCAAGTGGCGAAGATCGAATTTACCCGCATGTTTTCCGGCGAACACGATGAAAATGACGCAATTTTCAGCATTAACGCCGGGGCTGGAGGTACTGAAGCCCAGGATTGGGCCGAAATGCTGCTGCGCATGTATCTGCGTTTTTGCGAGCAAAAGGGCTTTAAGACCGAGATCACCGATTATCAGAGTGGGGATGATGCCGGGGTGAAGAGTGTGACCTTTACGGTCGAAGGTGACTATGCCTATGGCTGGCTCCGTTCTGAGATGGGGATTCACCGTCTGGTGCGCATCTCCCCTTTCGATGCGGCTTCCAAACGCCATACCTCATTCTGCTCTGTGTTTGTTTTTCCTGCTCTTGACGACAGTATCCAGATAGAGATAGACGAGAACGACCTCAAAATAGATACCTACCGCGCCAGTGGTGCCGGTGGTCAGCATGTAAATAAAACCGACTCCGCCATCCGTATAACTCATATCCCGTCAGGAATCGTAGTTTCGTGCCAGAATCAGCGCTCGCAGCTGAACAATAAAGCTGAAGCGATGCGCCAGCTCAAAGGACGCCTGTACGAGATGGAGGAGCAGAAAAAGCAGGAGAGGGCCAGCGCCCTGTCCGGTGAAAAGAAAGAGATCGGCTGGGGCAGCCAGATTCGCTCCTATGTCCTCCACCCGTACCGAATGGTAAAAGACCACCGTACCGGCTATGAAGTGGGCAACGCCGATGCGGTTCTCGATGGCGAGATTGAAGGATTTATTGAACATTATCTTATGGCGGATTGACACCAGGTTACCGGAGAGGGCACAAGCGGTTCGTCAGCGTACTTGGGTGTACGCCAAAACGGCTGTGGCGCTATAAACGGTGGGTTTTGCACTTTTACATTTGCATAAGACCATGTGTTTTACCTGCACCTGATATGATCGAAATAACGCCAGAACTGCCAAAAGATAAACGCTGTAAGGATTGGAAAGAAAGGGCTTTAATTAGATGCAAAATGTTGAAGAAAATGAGCTGGTGGCGCAACGCAAGGGCAAGGTTGCATCCCTGCGGGAACAGGGGATAGATCCTTACCCAAACACGTTTCGGGTTGAGCACCAAAGTGTCGATGTCCGGCGCGATAACACCGATAGCGAGAATCCTGCCGCGACCCAGTATCGCATTGCCGGACGTATTATGGCGCGGCGCAGCTTCGGCAAAGCTGCTTTTGTTCAACTTCAGGACAGAAGTGGGCGTCTGCAGCTGTATATAGCACAAAAAGAGCTGGGTGCTGAGATGTTCAGCCTTTCTGCCAGCCTCGATATTGGCGACATCATCGGCGTGGTCGGGACTGTCTTTTTCACCAAGACCGGCGAGCTGTCCCTGCGGGTCAAAACTCTGCAGCTACTGACTAAATCTCTGCAGCCTCTGCCGGAAAAATGGCACGGCTTGAAGGATGTCGAAACGCGCTATCGCCAGCGCTACCTGGATTTGATCGTTAATCCGAAAGTTAAGGATGTGTTTGTCAAGCGCAGCCAGATCATCAGTCTGATGCGGACCTTTATGCAGGACAGGGACTATCTCGAAGTAGAGACCCCGATGATGCAACCGATTGCCGGTGGGGCGACCGCCAAACCTTTTGTTACCCGCCACAATACGCTGAAAATGGATCTGTACCTGCGTATCGCGCCGGAGCTGTATCTGAAGCGTCTGGTTGTGGGTGGATTCGAACGTGTGTTCGAAATCAACCGCAACTTTCGGAATGAGGGAATCTCCATTCAGCACAACCCCGAATTCACCATGATGGAATTCTATCAGGCCTATGCGACCTACCATGATCTTATGGATATGACCGAGGAGATGATCTGTCACATTACGCGGGAGGTGTGCGGCAGTGAAGTGATCAGCTACGGCGGCCGCGAGGTGAATCTTACAGCACCATGGCAGCGGCTGACGGTGCGCGAAGCTATAGTCAAGTATGCGGATATCAGCGCCGAAGATCTTGAGGATCATACCAAGGCGCTGGCCTATGCACGCAGCCTGGGGCTCGATTTTGATGATTCTATCGGGCATGGCAGACTGTTGACGGAAATTTTTGACGCGGTGGCCGAATCACAGCTCTGGGACCCTACCTTTATCACTGAATATCCCACTGAGGTGTCACCACTGTCGCGCCGCAATGATGAAAACCCGGATGTCGTTGATCGTTTCGAGCTTTTTATAGTGGGACGCGAAATCGCCAACGCTTTTTCGGAGCTCAATGACCCTGAAGATCAAAGAGGGCGCTTTCAGGCACAACTGGCCGAAAAAGAGGCAGGCGACGAAGAGGCACACGCCATGGACGAAGATTATGTCCGTGCGCTGGAGTACGGTTTGCCCCCTACTGCTGGTGAAGGGATCGGGATCGACCGGCTGGTTATGCTGCTGACCGATTCCGCCTCTATCCGCGATGTTATTCTGTTTCCGCAATTGCGCCCCGAAAGCCATTGATATGGGCGGGATTTTCGGCGGGCTGGCTGATCCCGGCTTGCCCTGATTTATGCAGCTTGGATGCAGATGTTCTTAGATGCTGGTGTGGGTCAAATATATGAACGTGTGGAACCGGGAAAGTGGAGAATAAATGCGCTATGAATGGCTGATCGGCCTGCGCTACCTCAAGGCGAAACGCAAACAGACATTTATTTCGGTTATCAGCTTCATCTCTGTGGCTGGTGTCGCCCTCGGGGTGGCCGCTTTGATTCTGGTCCTGGCTATCATGACCGGTTTTCACGACGGTGTGCGCCAACAGATTCTAGGCAATGTTGCACATGTCACGGTGCAAAGTCGGGATACCGGCATGGCCAACTGGGAACAGGTGGTGCGTAAAATTCAGGCGGTGTCCCCTGCGGTGCAGCAGGCGGAGCCTTTCGTCAGCAAAGAGGTTATGCTCCTTGCCGGCAACAATGTCGCCCCGGCCAATATTAAGGGGGTGCGCAGCAGCAACCGTATTATGCGGCTTGAGTACGATACCGGTCCCTCCAAAACTGCTCCAGGTGTGCAGGAGGCGCTCTTTGGTGGCGCTGCACACAATGCGACCACTCCTGGGATTGTCATTGCGTCCGATACTGCAGCAACCCTCGGTGTCACAGTCGGCGATAAAATCCAGGTAATCCCGCCCGATTTTACCCTCACCCCGTTTGGCATTGTCCCTAAGATTCGCCCGTTTGAGGTGGTAGCTATAGCCATGACCAAGGGGGGATTTCTCGATGCATATTACGCCTATATAACCCTTGAGCAGGCGCAGGGGTTTGTCGGTGAGAAGGGTCTGGTCAGCGGTATAGAAGTGGAGCTCGAACATTTCGATCAAGCCGAAGCCGTAGCCAGACAACTGCGCGAAGCGTTCCGCTATCCCTATTCAGTCAGATCGTGGCAGGACATGTTTGGATCATTTCTTGCCGCGCTGAAGCTGGAAAAATTGGGGCTGTTCATCATCCTCGGAATTATTGTGGTTGTCGCCGCCTTTAATATCGGAACTACCCTCATAATGGTGGTGATGGATAAGCATAAGGATATCGCCATCCTGCGTTCCATGGGGGCGACAGCCTCGAGCATTATGCGGATATTTATGATTCAAGGCCTGCTTATCGGCATCGCCGGAACTGCTGCAGGTAGCGCTCTGGGGTTGACCCTGGCGCTGAACGTTGACGCCGTCATCACCTGGATCGAACAAAAGCTGGGGGTCACAATCTTTGATACCGCTGTCTATGGCATGGATCATTTCCCATCCCAGGTTGTGGCCGCAGATGTGATTACCGTTATAGTAACCGCCTTTATTATCTGTCTGCTGGCGACGATATATCCGGCACGCCGGGCGGCATGCAGTGATCCGGCGGAATCTCTGCGCTATGAGTAAGTGGACCGGCATATGATGCAATCTGATGTTCTAATAGAGATCCAGGGGCTGGAAAAACAGTTCCGCGTCAATGGGACGGTGGTGCCGGTGCTGCGTGGGCTCGATTTTTCCATCACCCGCGCAGAGCGCGTGGCGGTGGTGGGGGAGTCAGGTTCTGGCAAAACCACCTTGATGCACATCCTTGGCACCCTGGATAAGCCAAGCCAGGGCAGATGCCTGTTTGCAGGCACCGACATGTTCGCCCTTAAAGCTGCACGGCTGGATGCGTTTCGCAATCGGCATATGGGGTTTGTGTTTCAGTTTCATCAACTCTTGGGTGAGTTCAGTGCCCTTGAAAATATTATGCTGCCCGCCCTTATCGGTGGTAACGGGCGCGCGCAGGCTCAGGCCAAGGCGCAGATTCTGCTGGATCAGGTAGGGTTGGCGCACCGGGGCGCACATAAACCGGGGCAGCTTTCCGGTGGAGAGCAGCAGCGTGTTGCCATAGCCCGGGCGCTGGTGTTGCGTCCCCAGATTTTAATCGCCGATGAACCCACCGGCAATCTCGATTCCGTTACTTCCGCGGGGATATATTCCCTTCTTGAAGATCTGCATGCCGAGTATGGCCTGACCATGGTTGTGGTCACCCACAACATGGATCTGGCTGCCAGAATGGATCGGGTGCTTCAGCTGCGCGACGGGGTGCTAAACCCATATGCAGGAACCTGCATGGGCATGCCCGCTCCATAAAGGATGGGCAGGTATAAATTGCAAAAACATTTGGTGTTTACGTATCCCGGGGCATTCCCTACAATGCCCTGGTTTTTGCAGGTAAACATGAGAGTGCAGCGCCTGTATGTTAAATATTGTGCACATGTCCGCAAAGTTTTATCCGTGTCTTTAGGAGAAATTGCCAGATGCTAAAACGCATTTTAATTTTGCTCGCCATATTATCTATCTGGGCTAGCAATGCCAGTGCCGAGCTGATGACCTTCGCCGCGGTTCGTGTTGACGGAGTAAAGCGGATTGATTTGGCTGTGGTGGAGGAGGTGGTGCGGGTAACTGCTGGCATGCCGGTAACTGAAGCGGTCATAGATTCAGACCTGCGTTCCATCTATGCCCTTGGATATTTCAACGACGTGGAAGCCCGAATTGAACGTGATGGAGAGATTGCAACCCTGGTGTATCAGGTTGATGAGCGCCCCCTGGTGCGTAAGATCCGTACCGAAGGCAACAAAGAGCTCAAAAGCTCCAAGCTGCGCGCTGAGATCACCATCAGAACGCCGGGTGTTCTACGCACGCGCGATTTGCAAGCCAGTGAAGATGCCATCCGCCGTCTGTACAAGGAAGAGGGCTTTTACGCGGTTGAGGTCAGCAGTCGGGTTGAGGTCGACGCTAAAAATGAAGCTACGGTATTCTTTGATATTGTCGAAGGCAAGAAAGTCACTATCGACAACATAGAGTTTGAAGGGAATACGGTATATTCAGATCGCAAGCTGCGCAAATTTATCCAGACTAAACAATGGGGGATCTTTTCCTGGCTGACCAGCGGCGGTAAATACAATGAAGCTATGCTGCAGAACGACCTGATGATTATCCGCGACCAGTATTTCAATGTAGGACGCGTCAGGGTGGAGGTGAAACAGCCGCATATTGTCCTCTCCGAAGACCGGACCAAGATGGATATCTTCATCGAAATAGAGGAGGGGCCAGAATACCACGTGGGACAGGTGGATATTAAAGGGGACCTGCTGCTGGAAAAAGAGGAGCTGCTCCAGGAGCTTGATTTTGTTCCCGGTGAAGTGTTCAGCCGCGAAAAAATGCGGAAAAACATGGAAAAACTCGACAGCTACTACAGTAATCGCGGCTACGCGTATGTCAATGTATCGCCGTTTACCCTTATCGACGATGAAAAACGCGAAGTTAACCTGACCTTCGATATAGAGCAGGGGATCCAGGTAAGTATTGGCCGGATCAACGTCAGCGGTAACACCAAAACGCGTGACAAGGTTGTCCGGCGCGAAATGACCTTGGTTGAAGGGGAGCTCTACAGCTCAGGACGGCTGGAAACCAGTCGCAGGCGCATCAACAACCTGGGTTTTTTCAGCGAAGTCAATGTTGACTCTATCCCCCGCCACGATGATCCGGCGACCATGGATGTCGATGTCGATGTGAAAGAGCAGCCCACCGGAACCTTCAGTATCGGTTTCGGCTATTCCTCCACCGATGGTTTTATCGGGCAGGGGTCAGTCAGTCAGGACAACTTTCTCGGGAAGGCGCTTCAACTCAACCTTTCCGGTTCTCTTGGGGGTGATTACACCAACTATCGAATCGGGTTGCTTAACCCTTACTTCATGGACAAAAACCTGGCTCTGGGTTTTGATGCCTACCGCACCGATCGGGAATGGGATGAATATTCGGTAGAGTCCACCGGGGGTAAAGTGAAGCTCGGGTTGCCGCTCTCATACGAAACACGCCTGTTCTTCGTGTATAAGCTGGAGTTGCAGGATATCTATGATATCAGTCCGTACTCTTCCTGGTATATTCGCGAGCAGGAGGGGGAAACAACGATATCTTCTCTGTATGCCTCGGTCACCAGAAACACCACCGACTTTCGCCCTGATCCCAGTCGTGGTTATATGTCAGAACTTTCGGTAGAGGTTGCCGGCCTTGGAGGAACAGAAAAGTTTGTTAAAACAATAGCGGACTATCGCCACTTTTTTCCGATTAAATGGGGGATCGTTTTTTCTCCCCACGCCAGAATAGGCTATGTAAGCGGTTATGATGGAAAAGATGTGCCGTTAAATGAGCGCTTCTTTCTCGGTGGTATTAACACCATTCGTGGTTTTGAGACCCGTGAGGTCGGGCCGCGAGAACCGCGTAATTATTTTGCCGGCTACGATGAAAACAACAACCCGATATATAAGCTCTCAGACAGCGATTACGATTATATCGGGGGAGAGAAGATGGCATATGCGAACCTGGAACTTCTATTCCCGCTAATCAAGGATGCAAATCTCAAGGGGTTGGTGTTTTTTGATATCGGCAACGCCTGGGCTGAGGATGAGGATTATTTCTCCGATTTGCGCTACAGTGTCGGATTGGGGATCCGTTGGCAGAGTCCGCTGGGGCCGCTGCGTCTGGAGTGGGGCTACAATCTGGATCCATACGAATATGAAGATAAATCGGCCTTCGATTTCTCCATCGGGAAATTCTTTTAATCTGCCATCCATAGATTTTCTTGTCAGCATTGTTGACGTACAGCAATGGATAGACGCCTTGAACACTAACAATTAAAGGAGACAGAAATGAAACGACTGAGTGTGATCTTTCTGATATTTATGCTTGCGGCGACCTCGGTTCAGGCTGCTGCCATCACTATCGGCTATGTGGACCTGCAAAAGGCGCTGAGTCTGTCCGCTGCAGGGCAGGCGGCAAAGGGGAAGATGGAAGCCGAAATCGCTGAGATTGAAGATCAGGTTAAACAGCGCCAGGGTGACCTGCAGGCATTGCAGGAATCCCTGAAAAAACAAATGGGGATGTTGTCTGAAACAGCCCGAGAAGAGAAACAGATAGAATTTGAGCAGCAGGTGCGCGACTACCAGCGCTACGTAAAGGACAAACAGGATGAAATGAAGGCACGCGAGGAACGCTATACCCAGCAGATTCTGCGTGATCTGGGACAGCAGGTGGTTGCTCTGAGTGAAAAAGAGAAGATCAGCGTAATGATGGAAAAGGGGCAACTTGTCTATGCTGATGCTGCGCTGGATTATACCGACAAGCTCATTGAAATGTATAACCGAGAATACAAAGATAATAACTAACGGAAGAGACCATGGTTACCATAGAAGAACTTGCGCGGCTCACAGGAGCCGAAGTTGTCGGGGATCCGGCCCTTAAAATCCGGGCGTTGGCGCCGCTGGATAAGGCCGGCAAGGGGGATATCACTTTTCTGGCCAACAAGCGCTATTTGAAAGCGGCTGAAGACAGCGCGGCTTCAGCCGTTATCTGTACTGCGCCGCTGAGCCGGGCAGATAAGACATACCTGGTATGCCCCAATCCTTATTTAGCTTTTGCGCAGATCCTTGCCCATCTGCACGCGCACGAGCCGGAAGAAAAAGGGATATCTGCACACGCTGTTGTCGCTGACAGCGCCGATATCGGTGCCGATGTCACCATCGGGCCAGGAGCTGTAATAGGGGCGCGCGTCAGCATCGGGGCAGGGACCATTGTGCATCCCAATGTGGTTATTTACGCCGATGTTAAAATCGGGCCTGACTGTATTCTGCACGCAGGCGCCCTGGTGCGCGAAGGATCGATTATCGGAACGCGGGTTATTCTACAGCCCGGTGCCGTTATCGGTTCGGATGGTTTTGGCTTTGCCCCTGATGGGGAAGAATATTACAAAATACCCCAGGTTGGGCATGTGATTCTCGAAGATGATGTGGAGATTGGGGCCAACACCTGTGTGGACCGCGCCACCATGGGGCAGACCGTGATCGCGCGGGGGTGCAAACTGGACAATCTGATCCAGATTGGTCATAACGTGCGTGTCGGAGCACACACGGTGATGGCAGCTCAAGCAGGAATTTCCGGCAGCAGCAAGATAGGACAGCACTGCAC
This sequence comes from uncultured Desulfuromonas sp., assembly GCA_964444945.1. Lineage (GTDB taxonomy): Bacteria > Desulfobacterota > Desulfuromonadia > Desulfuromonadales > Desulfuromonadaceae > JAIVHC01. The sequence continues at coordinate 11,888 of CAYUJC010000042.1, read as the reverse complement.
CTTCGGGGGACAATCCGCCATGGCTGGCCACATCACGACCGGGGATAACCTGACCGTGGGGGCGCGGGGTGCGCTTAGTGGCAATACAAAAGGAAACCAGGTGGTTTCCGGGGTGCCTGCATTTGCGCACCGAGAATGGCTTAAGGCATCCATGACTTTTCAACATCTGCCGCGGATGCGCCGTGAACTTACGGAGCTGCGCCAAAAGATTGAACAGCTGGAGCAACTATTAAGGGAAGAGTAAAAACATGCCTATGTACATGAATGCAAGTGAAATCATGCAGCGTCTGCCCCACCGTTATCCCTTTCTCCTGGTAGACGGGATCGAAAGCTACACCCCGGAGGGGGGAATTGTCGGGATAAAAAATGTGACCATCAATGAACCTTTTTTTCAGGGGCATTTTCCCAGCCACCCGGTTATGCCAGGGGTTCTTATCATAGAGGCAATGGCCCAGGTTGGGGGATTGTTTGCGATTCTGCATGATGAAATCCCAAAAGATAAGATCACTTACTTTACCGGCATTGACAAAGCCAGATTCAGAAAACCGGTGCGCCCTGGGGATGTGTTGAAAATGAGCATGGTCCTTATGCGGCAGCGGCGTGGCATATATCAGTTTTCCGGCAAGGCTCACGTGGGTGATGTTCTCGTAGCTGAGGCAGAATTGAAGGCAACCTTTGCGAATCGGGAGGACTGAGTGGCCCGTGTTCACGCTAGCGCAATTATAGAAGAGGGGGCGCAACTGGCAGAGGATGTGCGCGTTGGCGCCTACAGCGTCATCCGCAGTGAGGTTAAGATCGGAGCTGGCACCGTTGTAGGGCCCCATGTGGTTATTGAAGGACGCACCACCATCGGATCTGATAATGAGATATTCCAGTTTGCCTCTATCGGGGCAATCCCGCAGGATCTGAAGTACCACGGTGAAGAGAGCGCTCTGGTAATAGGGGACAGAAATAAGATCCGCGAGTTTACTACTCTTCATCTTGGTACTGAGGATGGCGGGGGGGAAACCACCATCGGCAATGATAATTTGTTTATGGCCTATACCCATGTGGCGCATGACTGCAAGGTAGGTAATCATGTCATCCTTGCCAATGCCGCAACCCTTGCCGGACACGTGCAGGTGGGTGATTTCGCCATTCTGGGCGGGATGTCTGCGGTGCATCAGTTTACCCGCATTGGCAGCCATGCGATGGCCAGCGGCGGTTCCATGATTGCGCAGGATGTAGTCCCTTTTGTTATTGTCCAGGGTGACCGGGCCAAAACCGTCGGCCTCAATCTGGTGGGGTTGAAACGGCGGGGTTTTTCCGATACAGAATTGAGCGCCATCAAAAAAGCCTACCGGGTGTTGTTCCGCTCTGGGAAACGCCAGGAAGAAGCTCTGAGCGAACTTGAAGCCTGGGAGGAGATTCCGGCGTCGGTAAGGCTGTTGATTGACTTTGTGCGCCTGAGTGAACGCGGTATTGTCCGATCCTGACGTAAGCAGAAGGTGAAACGCTGTGGGTGAAACACGCAAACGCGTTCTGGTTGTTGCCGGTGAAGCCTCCGGAGATATCCTGGGCGCCAATATGATCAAAGCTGCTGCTGAGCTCGATCCTTCCCTGCGCTTTTATGGTGTCGCGGGTCCCAGAATGGAGGCTGCCGGGTGTTCTGTGTTACGCCCCTCGTCTGAGCTGGCAGTGATGGGGCTGGTCGAAGTGGTGCGACATCTGCCCAGGATATGGAGCGTTTATCGAGATATCAAACGCGCATTGCAGAGCAACACCGAACGTACCGATGTAGTGGTTCTTATCGACTCGCCAGATTTCAATCTGCGCATAGCCAGACTGGCACATAAGGCAGGTATCCCGGTACTGTATTACGTAAGTCCGCAGGTGTGGGCGTGGCGCCGTGGGCGCGTGCACCGGATTGCGCGGGACGTTGACAAGCTGGCGGCGATTCTCCCGTTTGAGCCTGAGTACTATGCCGGACTGGATATAGATGTGCGCTATGTCGGACACCCGCTGCTGGATGAAGCCAGGGTGAAAACTCCGGCGGGGCAGGTGCGGGCGATGCACGGTCTAGATAGATCAACCCCCGTTATCGGGTTGCTGCCTGGCAGTCGCGCCAATGAGCTTCATTATTCATTGCCAACCATGCTGGAAGCAGCGCAGTTGCTAACGCAGCGTTTTCCTGGCGTGGGTTTTTTACTTCCGGTTGCCGCCGGAGTTGATCCCACACAGTTGCATGCCTGCGTAGCGGATAGCGGCCTGAATGTGAAATTGGTTGATGACACCATCTATGACACCGTGGCTGCCTGCGATGCTGTTATCGCCGTTTCCGGTACGGTAACTCTGCAGACTGCGCTGGTGAAGACCCCCATGGTTATTATCTACAAAGGTTCAGCATTGACCTATGCGATAGGTAAACGTCTGGTCTCCATCACTCATTTCGGCCTGCCCAACATCGTGGCCGGACGCACCGTAGTCAGGGAGCTGCTCCAGCAGGAGGCAACAGCTGCTGCCATCGCCGCAGAAGTGCAGCGCATTATTGAGGATACCCCCTACCGCATGGAGATGCTAGCCAACCTGGAGGATATCCGTACCCGGATGGGAACGCCCGGTTGTGCCGAACGGGTGGTGCGTATGCTTCAAGAATTGAGTCAGAAGGGTGATTTTGAAGAAAGATAGTCTTACTGTATATAAACGTCTGCTGCGCTATTCCAGAGCATATTTACCCCGCATTGTCATTGCCATGATCGCCTCGCTGGGGGTTGCCGCCAGTGACGTCGCTGTAGCTAAACTGGTGCAACCGCTGGTGGATCATGTGTTAGCACCCGGCGGTGAAGCTCTTATCAACTTTGTCCCCCTGATAGTGATTGGCCTGGCCCTGCTCAAGGGTGGATCACGTTATGTGCAGGAGTATTTTATTAAAACTGCGGGACAACTGGTGGTACAGGATCTGCGCAATGGCCTATACGCGCATACGTTGCGTTTATCCATGGGTTTTTACTCCAGGGTTCAGTCAGGCACGCTGGTCTCGCGTATCATCAATGATGTGGCCACCCTGCAGAAGTCCGCTGCGGACGAACTGGTTGCCGTTGTGCGTGAGAGCCTCACCCTGATCGGCTTGGTAGCGCTGCTGTTTTACAACGACTGGCGCCTGGCGCTGGTAGCCATTGTAGTGTTGCCTGTTGCGATAGTTCCGGCAACATACATAGGGCGACGTATCAAGCGTTATGTACATAAGAGTCTGGCAAATATTGCCAATCTTACCGGAATTCTGCAAGAAGCCTTTGGTGGCATCAAGGTGGTAAAGGCCTTTGGTACTGAAGAGCATGAAAAACAGCGTTTCGAGGCTGAAAACTACACCTACTATCGCCGGATCGCCAAGATGATTCGGTATGACTCCGCCACCTCCCCCATCGTGGAGTTGCTCTCTTCCCTGGGAGCTGCAGGGGTGCTGTGGTACGGGTTGAATCGCGTCATGCAGGGGCATATTACTCAAGGGGAACTCCTTTCATTTATCACTGCCATGGGGATGATGTATGGCCCGCTGAAGCGCCTGGTGAAGACCAATAACGTCATCCAGAAGGCCGTCGGCGCAGCCGAGCGTGTATTCAGTATGCTGGACACCCCTGTTGACCTTGATGATGCTTCCGGGGCACAGGTTCTGGGCAAAGTGACAGGGCACGTGGTCTTCGAGCACGTAGATTTTGGCTATACGCCAGACGGGCCTGCAGAAGAACTGGTCCTGCATGATTTTAATCTTGAGGTGAAACCGGGAACAACGGTGGCGCTGGTAGGGGCGAGTGGGGCAGGGAAGTCGACCGTTATCGGCTTGCTCGCACGCTTCTATGATCCAATTCGCGGCAAAATATCTATCGATGGCAAGGATATCGCCAGCGTAACCCAGAAGAGCCTGAAACAGCAGATAGCTCTTGTCGATCAGGAGATCTTTCTGTTTCACGATACTATAGGGAACAATATCCGCTATGCCAGACCCGACGCCAGTGATGCCGAAGTGTGGCGTGCGCTGGAACAGGCGTATGCGGCAGATTTTATTCACCACATGCCGCGGGGGCTTGAAACAGTTATCGGCGATCGTGGGGTGCGCCTCTCCGGCGGGCAACGCCAACGCCTGTGTATCGCGCGCGCGATTCTGCGCGATGCGTCTATCCTGCTACTGGATGAAGCGACCAGCGCCCTTGACACCCAGAGCGAAACCGTGGTGCAGGATGCGCTGGAAAACCTTATGCGCGGGCGCACGACTTTTGTCATCGCGCATCGGCTGTCGACGGTGATGCATGCGGATGAAATTCTAGTTATGCGCGATGGCAGGATAGTTGAACGTGGCAGTCATGCAGAGCTGTTTGCAGCCAAGGGTTACTACTTTGATTTGCATCAGTCCCAGTTTAAAGGGTAACTGCGCGGGAACAGTGAACAGGGTCAGCATGAAAAACATATTCAGACACGCCTGGAAGCGCATAGCAGAATATCTCCTCATCCATCTGGTGCCCCCATTAGCGGTAGCATGTATCCACGTGATCTACCTGAGTTCAAAACGGGAAGTCGTGGTGGATGAGCAGGTGCAGCAGATGTGGCAACGGGGAGAGAAAATGATCTTGTCCCTCTGGCATGATCAGCTGCTCCTTATGGCGAAGGCGTATAAATTCAACGCCCAGATCCTGATAAGTGCCTCCCGCGATGGTGAGTTGATTGCGCGCGCAATGGCATATATGGGACAGAAGGCGGTGCGTGGCTCCTCCTCCAGAGGGGGAAGCGGGGCATTTAAGCAGCTGTTGCGCCTGACCCGAGAGCCCTATGATCTGGTTATAACCCCCGATGGGCCCAGAGGCCCCAGACATGAAATCAAGGAAGGGGTTGTCCACCTTGCGCGTTTAAGTAAACGAGGTGTGGTTCCCATGACTATGGCATGCAGCAGAGGACATAGATTTGCGTCCTGGGACAAGTTCTTGCTTCCGTATCCATTCGGGCGCCTGGTTTTCATATACGGCCAGCCGCTCTATTTCGGCACAAATGAGACCAGCGCACAATTTCACCAACGCCTGAGTGCAGCCATGGACGCTACTGCTAAACAGGCCCGCGACTATCTGGAGAACCATGGTTTATCTGCTGTATGATATTCTTTTGCTCTTGAGCATGGTGTTCCTGCTCCCCTGGTATGTTATACGCGGCTGCGTAAGGGGAAAGGGGCGCCAAGGACTGCGTGAGCGCCTTGGTTTTTTATCTCCAAGGGTGCTTGCCATCCTTAAGGGGCGCCAGGTTATCTGGATCCATGCTGTTTCAGTAGGGGAGACGCGGGCGGCCGTGCCCCTTATAAAAAAACTGCGCCTGACCTATCCAGATGCGGTACTGCTGCTTTCTAATGTGACGGAAACCGGACGCGAAATCGCCGAATCTATCCCTGAAATCGATGTTTGCATCTACTTCCCCATAGATTTTTCTGCCGCAGCCAGGCACGTGGTGAGAAAAGTAAACCCAGCGTTGGTGTTGATTGTTGAGACAGAGATCTGGCCCCAGTTTGTGCGGATGTGCCATGAACGTGCCATACCCGTGGTACTGGTTAACGGGCGCATTTCCGATCGCTCTTTCCCGCGCTACCGGCTGGTTGACAGACTCCTTAAGCCTGTTCTGGCGCAGATCACTTTTTTTTGCATGCAATCGGAGTTGGATGCATGCAGGATCGCGCTCTTGGGTGCAAATGCAGAAAATATTTGCGTAAGTGGAAATATTAAATTCGACCAGAGCGGCACCCCGGCAGAGGACCTGGATTCAAAGCACTTGCGCGCCCAGTTCGGGATTGCTTCTGAGGCTAAAGTCTGGGTGGCAGGTAGCACCCACCAGGGCGAAGATGAAATTATAGTGCGGGTGTATCAACGGCTCCTGCAATCTTTCCCCGATCTTATCTTAATTCTGGTGCCAAGGCATCCGCACCGGAGTCGGCAGGTTGGCGAGCTGCTCTCTAAAGCAGGCGTCACCTGGTATCTGCGTTCAGATAATACGTTCCCCCCTTTACCCGGAGGCAGTGTATTGCTGGTGGATACTCTGGGGGAGATGCTGAGCTTTTACACCGTGGCTGATGTGGTCTTTGTCGGGGGTAGTCTGGTGCCGGTGGGTGGACACAATATCCTTGAGGCATCTATGGTTGAAAAGCCCGTAATGTTCGGCCCATGGATGCAGAATTTTAAAGATATTGCCAAGTATATTTCAACTGCGCAGGGCTTTGGTGAGGTTCATGATGAAGGGGAATTACACCAGCTGTTGACTGAACTTTTGCACGACCAGGATATGGGCCGGAGCGCAGGGGCGCGGGGCGCTGCAGTACTGCAGCAACATGCCGGCGCGACCAGAAAGACCATCGCGGTTGTGCGTCAGGTGTTGGGGTTTTAGGATGCGCGCGCGGGTGCGGACTTGGGTAGCGCTGTATTATCGGCGGCTGGGAACCAGAGGGTGCCGCCATCCGCATGATTATATATTGCTGCTGCTGCTGTTGCCGCTGAGCGTTATCTACGGTTTCATCGCCAGTTTGCGTGTCTGCTTTTATCAAACTGGTATTCTGCGTACCTACAGGGCTCATGTGCCGGTGATTTCAGTGGGTAATCTGGTTGTCGGGGGGACTGGCAAAACTCCGGTGGTGGACTGGCTGCTTACGCTTTTGCACCGGCGCGGATATCGGGTTGCAGTTATAAGTCGCGGCTATGCCTCTTCTTTTGCTGAAGGGAAAGGTGTGGGGCGCGCCAAAATGGTTGTCGCAGCGGTGGCGGGCAGCCGTGCCAGGGCGGCCGCAACGTTCGGGGATGAACCTGTCCTCCTTGCGGCACGGCATCCACAGGCCCTGATAGTGGTTGCACCGCGCCGGATCGACGGGGTGCGCTATATTCAAGAGCAGCATCAGGTAGATGTCATTGTTCTGGATGATGGGTTTCAACACTTGGCCTTAAAGCGTGACCTGGATCTGGTTTTGCTTGATGCTGCGCTCCCGTTCGGCAACGGTCATGTTCTCCCCGCCGGGTTAATGCGTGAGCGCCGTTCTGCCCTGAAGCGCGCTGATCTGTTGTTACTTACCCGCTCCAGCGCAGAGAGTCCGCCATTCGATTCACCGGAGATACCACTGGTGCGCATAACATACACTCTGGCCCGATATGGGGTGGATATGGACGGACGCAGGGTTGATCTTGACGAGCTTAAACGCCTCAAGGTAGGTGCTTTTGCAGGGATTGCCAATCCAGATGATTTTTTTGCTTCTCTGCATAAATGTGGTATATATCCTGCCGCGACGGTGGCATGTGCTGACCATGACCCCTACACACCGGAACGGGTACGGTATATTCTTGAACGCTGCGCTGGAGTGGATGCCCTTATCACTACTGAAAAAGACGCGGTTAAGCTGGAGCCAGAGCACCTGCCTGTTCCATGTTATTATATCCCCCTGGTGATAGATCCGCAGGATGGGGAGCCACTCACAACAGCAGTGTTGGGTGTGTTGGAGCCCCAAGCGCGCAGTACCGCAGGGCCGCAGCGACTGGCGCCTTGAAGTGTGCATCCAAAACCATAACCCAAAAGAGATAAGTTGCTCCCGGAGTACTTAGAGAATATGCAGCAAACCCCTCCAGATGAATACGCCATAGCCCTGCCGCTGGATCTTATCGTGTGCCCTCAATGTAAGGGGCGCTTGGAGCATAAGGACATTGACGGAGCGCCTCACCTCTTTTGTTCCCGCTGCAGTCTGGCTTATCCAATTAAAAGTGGCATTCCGCTGATGTTGCAGGATGAAGCAGTAGAGCTCTGATGACGACCGCTGCTTTGGATACGAGTAAAAAGATTTTGGTGCGTGGAACCAACTGGATTGGGGATGCGGTGATGACTACACCCGCGCTGACGGCGCTGCGCTCCAGGTGTCCGCAGGCGGAGATTGTCCTGCTGGTGAACCCTCTGGTGGCCCCTCTGTTTCAACATCATCCAGCGGTTGATCGCGTGCTGATCTATGCAAGGAAAGGACAGCATCGCGGGATACGTGGGTTTATGCGGATGGTTCAGGAGTTGCGCCGGGAGCGCTTTGATGCAGCACTCCTGCTGCAGAACGCTATCGAGGCAGCGCTTCTCGCTTTTGCTGCGCGCATCCCACGCCGCGCCGGGTATGTGACCGATGGACGGCGTTTGTTTCTCACCGATCCGGTGGAGCTGCGTGCCGCAGACAAGAAACTGCATCATACCGCTTACTATCTGACGTTGCTAGACCGGTTGGGGTTGTGCGACAAGGCGGCCATCCAGGGTCCTGCCAGACTGTGTCTGCACCTGACCACAGCGGAGCGCACCTGGGCGCGCACCACTCTCGGCAGCGATAACGTTATCGCACTGAACCCCGGCGCCGCCTATGGTTCAGCGAAGCGCTGGTTCCCGGACCGTTTCGCTGCCGTTGCAGATGCACTTGCGCAGCGCTATGACGCCACAATTGTACTGACCGGTGGTCCCGCTGAAAGTGAAATAGGGGAAGATATCGCCGCATTTATGCAGCATGACTGCATCAACATGGCGGGTAAAACCGATGTCAGGCAGATGATGGCTCTGCTGGGAGCCAGCCGCCTGCTGATCACCAATGATTCTGGCCCTATGCATGTCGCAGCGGCACTTGATGTCCCGATTGTAGCGGTGTTCGGGCCGACTGACCACACCACCACGTCACCGGCATCTGCACGGGTAAAGATTGTACGCAAACAGGTGGAATGCGCCCCATGCCTGTTGCGTCAATGTCCCACGGATCACAGCTGTATGCAGAGCATCAATGCTGAGGATGTAATAATTGCATCTACAGATCTATTGAATGGTGCAGGGTTGTTGGAAGAAGTGAATGAGAATTCTGATAATTAAGCTCAGTGCCCTTGGAGATGTGGTCCATACGCTGCCGGTTCTGCGTTACCTTAAGCAGGCGGACCCGAATGCTCAGATCGACTGGCTGGTGGAAGAAAGTTTTAGCGCCATACTTGAAGGACACCCCCTGATCCACCGTGTGGTACGCGTAAATACCCGTGCCTGGAGAAAGCTACCCGTTGCTGGCATGTTGCGCGAGTTTCGCGCATTTGTTCAAGAATTGCGCCACCAGCACTATGACTATGTGTTTGACCTGCAGGGCAACAGTAAAAGCGGAATGTTTACCCTTGCGTGCAGTGCGGGGAAGAAGTATGGCTTTTCTCTGGCACAGGTGCGGGAGTGGCCGAACGTGCTGGCCACCAGATACAGGGTCCAACCCGGGCCTGAGGAACAACATGTGGCCAGGCGGGCGCTGGCGGTGGTGCGAGCAGCCCTTCCCGGCGGAGGTGAGGTGCCCCTGAGTGGCCCGCTGCCGGTCGCTGCAGAGCTCAACGCGCAGGTCGATGCCAAGTTAAAGAAGTTCGGGCTTGAGCACAGCAGGGTCATCGTCCTCCACTATGGGACAACTTGGCAGACCAAGCTGTGGAACTTATCCTTCTGGCAGCAATTGGGGGCAAAGCTGATGCAGTGCCCCGCAACCGGCCTGATTTTAACCTGGGGCAATGACGCTGAACTCACCGCAGTTAAAAAAATTCAGCGCAGCACGCAAGGGGAAGCGGTCATATGGCCACGGGGATCGTTACCCGAACTGGTGGCCTTGCTGGCGCGCGCCGATCTGGTGGTTGGGTGTGATACCGGCCCGGTGCATATAGCCGCAGCCGTAGAGACGCCAACGGTATCCATGTATCGGGCTACGGATGCGTTGCGCAATGGTCCGGAAGGAGCCCGGCATATCCGTTTGCAGGCTCCGATGCCGTGCGCCAAATGTCTGCGCAAACAGTGTGAGTACGATGCGCAATGCGCTACCTCGATCCGGGTGGCTGATGTGCTTGATGCGGTACGTGCGATTATTCCATGCAGCGGAGAAGACAGTGGAAGCCTGGGAAGAGTTGAGGAGTAACAATATGCTAACCTGCATTGAACGCCATATAAGACGCCATATTGAGGTGTTTGAACATGTGTTTCTCCCCATGGCTCCGCAGTTGGAGCGTTGCGCCATGCTTTTGTGCGACTGCTTCAGGGCTGGGGGCAAGGTTCTGGTCATGGGCAATGGCGGTTCAGCTGCGGATGCGCAACATCTGGCCGCGGAGTTGGTCGGGCGTTTCATGAAAAACCGGGCCGCCCTTCCGGCCGTGGCCTTAACGACCGATACCTCAATCATAACGGCAGTCGCTAACGATTTTGGCTACGAGGAGATATTCAGACGCCAGGTAGAGGCTCTGGCGCGACCAGGTGATGTGGTGATAGGTATTTCAACCAGTGGCAATTCACCCAACGTGCTCCGCGCCCTCGACCTTGCACGCGCTTCAGGGTGCAGCGTAGTTACCCTCAGCGGCAGAGATGGGGGCAAGATGGCGGCATACGCCGACCTGTGCCTCAATGTGGCAGTGGAGGAAACGCCCCGGATCCAGGAGGTTCACTTAAGTATAATCCATATACTCTGTGATCTGGTGGAGCAGCAGATGTTTCCGGAACAGGGGGAAATTTGAGTACCGCGGGCGCAGAGGTGTTGATTATACCCGCAAGCTGGAAGGACGCCTGGGGCAGTGGGGATTACTTCGAGCAGATCTTCTCTTTGCAGGGGGATGAATATCGCAACATGGATGGGCGGCGGACCCTGCGCTTCGATATGCTGGGGCAGAGCTATTTTGTCAAGATGTATCAGGGGATCGGCTGGTGGCGTGTGTGGAAGAGCCTGCTCACCTTCAGAGCGCCCCCGGTTTTTTCTGCATACAACGAGTGGCTTGCGATTAAAATTCTGACTGAACTCGGGGTGGATACCATGACCACCGTGGCGTATGGTGAACGCGGGCGCAATCCGGTAGCGCGCCAGTCTTTTCTGGTTACACAAGATCTGCAACCTACCGAAAGTCTGGAAGATTTTTGTTCCAAGTGGGATGTGCACCCACCTCCTGTAACCTTAAAGCGCGCACTGCTGACGCGGATTGCTGAAGTGACGCGGTTGCTGCATAGCCACGGGATCAACCATCGGGACTATTATTTGTGCCATTTTCTGCTGGATCTCACCCCCGGGCGTGAGCAGATAACCGCCGAGAACGTACGGATTTATCTTATCGATCTGCATCGCGTCCAATTCCGGAAGCGTGTGCCAAAGCGGTGGCGTATAAAAGATCTGGCCTCCCTCTATTTTTCCGCCCTGGATATAGGGCTGACTAGGCGTGATCATCTCCGTTTTATCCGCCACTATATGGGTTTACACCCAAGTGAATCGGTGCGCGAGACGTTAAGGCTGGATAGAGGGCTGTGGAAACAGGTAGAGCGTCGCAGTGCCAAACTGTACACGCGCTATCAGCGTAAGTATCGTGCTCCCGCTGCGTAAACAATTGCCTGGATTTCCCCATTGCTGGAAAATATTTTATGAATTCTTACAAGGTCAACATAGCCGATATCGAAAATTTTTTATCCCGTTGCACCGATATCACTGCGGTGGTTGTCGGCGATTTGATGCTGGATGAATATCTCTGGGGTGACACGCAGAGAATTTCGCCGGAAGCCCCAGTGCCGATTGTTAATGTCGGGCGGGAAGATACCCGCCTGGGCGGCGCAGGGAATGTGGTCAACAACCTGCGGGTATTAGGCGCTAAAGTGGTGTTGGCATCAGTTCTTGGGGATGACCGTGATGGTGCATTGATCAGTAAACGTTTGCAGCAGGCGCAGGTAGATATTGACGCCGTTGTCCTGGATTCAAGACGCATCACCAGCAGAAAAACCCGTATCCTCTCCGGGAATCAACAGATGCTGCGCATCGATCGCGAGAGCAGACAGCAGATTGACGCTGATGTAGAAGCTAGACTGCTGGAAAAATTGACCCTGAAGCTGGCCGCTGCTGATGTGGTGTT
>CAYUJC010000041.1:0-22492 GCA_964444945.1 uncultured Desulfuromonas sp. | reverse complement strand
CAGTAAAGTGGTTCAATGACGCAAAAGGTTTTGGTTTCATTGAGCAAGATGGTGGCCCCGATGTATTTGTACATTTCTCTGCAATCGGTGGAGACGGCTTTAAGTCTCTGGCAGAAGGCGACCGAGTAGAGTTTGAAATTACCGACGGGCAAAAAGGTCCTCAGGCCGCTAACGTCACTAAAATCTAAAAAGAGTACTTAAGCGTACTTACTTTACATGTCAAAAAAGCCCTGTACCCGGTACAGGGCTTTTTTTTTATCTGCGCACTACCGAACCCTATCTACTTTGCGCGCCAGATCCTCATGCTGCAAGAGCGCGCCTGCAGTTCGGCAAGGTTAAGGCAGGCCGCAGCCGGAAGGCCTGCTCAAGTTCCCCGCCGCGCGGTTCCTGCGGCTTTCCTACCTCTATTCTCATCACCTGAAAAGACAACTACCCCGAAAGATAATCCCTGGCGTATCCCAAGCATAAGCAGTAGAGATCAAAACAGCATCCCCTTTTCACGTAGCGTCAATTATTACTGTAATACCACGAGTAGAGAAACACATATCCGCGGTTGCATCTGGTTGAGGCATGCTATATCATGGCGCCAAATAAACGCTGTTCTATAATTCATAACGGAGGTTTATATGGGATCTATTAACACCGAAATCTTAGCGCGTAAAGATGGTGCTACCGGCATCATCACCCTCAATCGCCCGCAAGCATTCAACACCTTCACCATTCCATTTGCCCAGCAACTGGATGCAGCCCTCTGGGACATGGAACACGACCCGGCTATTCGCGTCATAATAATTCGTGCGGAAGGGAAAAATTTTTCCGCCGGCATTTCTCTGGATCAGTTCGATAGGAAGTCGCAGCGGGAATACCGCAATTTTCTCTATCGCATTGATGCCTTTTATCACACCTTGGCAAAACTCAAAACCGTGACCATTGCTGAGGTTAAAGGCAGTGCCATGGCCAACGGTGCTGGACTGGCCTTTGCGACAGATTTTACCATTGCTGCAGAAAACGCCAAGTTCGGCACCACTGCTATCAATGTCGGCCTTATCTGTCTTGGCCCGGCCGTACCCATGATGCGCATTCTCGGCAAAAAACGCGCCATGGAGATGGTCCTGACCGGCCAACCCTTCAGCGCGCAGCATGCTCTGGATCTGGGGTTGATAAACAAGGTAGTTCCGGAAGAATCATTAGAGGAAGAAGTACAGCAACTGGCGCAAAAGCTGTTGCAAAAAAATCCGCTGGCGCTGGAGATCGGCAAGGAAGGTTTTAATCGTATGGCCGATATCCCGTACCATGATCAGCTTAATGCCATGGATGATCTGTTCGCCACCCTGTGCGCGACCGAAGACGCGGTGGAAGGGGTCAGCGCCTTTCTGGAAAAGCGTACTCCAGTGTGGCAGGGGAAATAAGTTCGGCCTGGTTGGCGGATTGTGCTTCGAGCTGGGCGGAGCGCAATCCGGCGCCGTCACCGTTTATTGTGGAAGGAATTGCGCCTTTCATCACCGCTGATGTGCATACCACAATGGAGACAATGGCGCAGATACATGGGGATGGGGCCATGCATATGAAAAAAATTGCCGCAGGCGGGGCACCGGCAAAATGCAGTCAGGTTGGCCGCCAGCGCCACCACTACAACCCATATCCCAAAAAATACCCCGGCAATACGATCAGATTGCCCAAGGTGCAGCACCAGCCACATCATAGGAATATAGATAGCTATTATAGCCCACAGAAACAGGCGGCGGCGGCGTAAAGTACGCATCTGACTGGTAAAGTCTTTTTTCTTCTTCATATCCTCGCTGGCGCATCTCCTCAGAACTCATACCCTGGTATTCGCAGGCGCTTCTACACAACCCTGCCCTACAAGCCACGCAGCGTTACCTGATCAGTATATTGGCTTGCGGCAATAAGAAGCTCCTGCAGCGCGGCTCCGGAATGGGGTACTACGGCACGGGCTCTCTCATCCAGGGCATATTCGGGTACAAACTGCTGCAGCACCCATGCTCCGGTACGCTCAATCAATGCGCCCACGGCATGAATATCTGCAACTTCGACATATCCAGGCATGCATGTAGTACGAAACTCAATCTCGATATCCGCATGGGTAAGGATGGCGATAGTTGCGCGCAGGGACGCAGCTGCATCGGCTGGCGCCCCTAGTTCAGGATAGCGTCCCGGCGCAGTTTTGAGGTCGAGGCTGACAAAATCAAGTAGGTTTTTCTGTACTAAGGCCTCTACAACCTGTGGACACAAGCCATTGGTGTCAAGCTTTATCAGCAAATCAAGTGCCTTCAGGCGCTCCACCAGCTGCGGCATCGTTTTATCCAGGGTGGGCTCACCTCCAGAAATCACAACCGCGTCGATAAATCCACGCCGTGCGGCCACCATGTCAACCAGCTCCGGCGCGCTGATGTCCGGGTACACCTCCGGGGTCTCAACCAGCGCGGCATTGTGACAGTACGCACAGCGCATATTGCACCCGGAATAAAACACCAGGGACGCGATACGGGCTGGGTAATCGAGGAGGCTGGTGCCTTGAAATCCCTTGATCGGCATAAGCTCTCCTTACTGCCGTCCCGCTTTTTCCACTACATATTCACGGCGCTGGTCAAATTCTTCCTGCTTGCCTTTATTCCACTGCTGCACCGGACGAAAAAATCCGCAAACCCTGGAATACACCTCGGTTTTATGCTGACATTTATGTTCCACTGCTATTCCCCTTTCAACTCTATGCGGTTTTACCCGCGGCGTCGGTTGCTGCCTCATGCGGGCAATCAAAATGCTCTCCGGCAATATATCCATGTACCGGACAGATGGTGAATGTTGGGCTGATGGTAAAATAGGGTAACTTGAAGTTTTCTGCGATCCGGCGCACCAGCAGGCGCGCACTGCGCCAATCTTCCAGACGTTCGCCCAGAAACCCGTGGAACACGGTACCTCCGGTATATTTCATCTGCAGAGGATCCTGATGCTGCAAGGCCTGAAAAATATCATCCGTCCCCCCTACCGGCAGCTGAGTCGAGTTTGTGTAGTACGGCTGCTCAGCACCAGATGTATACATGTCGGGGAACTCTTCCCGATCACGCTGCGCTAAGCGAAAACTGGTCCCTTCCGCCGGGGTAGCCTCGAGGTTGTAAAGATGCCCAGTCCGACTCTGCAGCTCTTCGAGGCGCGTGCGCATGTAATCCAGGGTTTCCAACGCTAACGTGTGCCCCGCGGGGGTATCTATCCCGACACCGATGAGATTGCAGGCCGCTTCGTGCATACCGATAAGCCCGATAGTGGAGAAGTGGTTATCCCAATAGCGCCCCTGCCGCGCATGGATACCGGCCAGATAAAACTTGCTGTAGGGATACAACCCATCTTCGGTAAAGCGCTCTAGCTGCTTGCGCTTGATTTCAAGTGAATCGGCAGCCAGGTCCATCAGCTCCCCCAGGCGGGCAAAGAACTCCTCTTTGCTATGCGCCAGATATGCAGCCCGAGGCAGATTCAGAGTAACCACGCCGGTTGAGCCGGTAAGGGGGTTGGAGCCAAACAGCCCCCCCCCGCGGCGACGCAGCTCCCGGTTGTCCAGGCGCAGGCGGCAGCACATGGAGCGCGCATCTTCGGGGTCCATGTCCGAATTGATGAAATTGCTGAAATAGGGCGTCCCGTATTTTGCCGTCATCTCCCAGACCGACCTGAAACGGTCGCTCTCCCAGTCAAGCTCTGAAGTTATGTTGTAGGTGGGGATCGGGAAGGTAAATATGCGCCCCGACGCATCCCCACTCATCATAACTTCGCAGAACGCCCGGTTAAACATATCCATTTCGGGCTGAAATTCAGCGTAGGCTTCATCCTGCACCGCGCCACCGACAATTACCCCCTCATGCGCCACATTGCGCGGCACAGTCATATCCAGGGTGATATTGGTAAACGGCGTCTGAAAGCCCACTCGCGTCGGCACATTCATATTGAAGATAAATTCCTGCATCGCCTGCTTTACCTCCGCATATTTCAGACCGTCATAGCGGATAAAAGGGGCCAGAAGGGTATCGACACTGGCAAATGCCTGAGCGCCAGCCGCCTCCCCTTGCAGGGTATAGAAAAAGTTAACCATCTGCCCAAGAGCGGTCCGAAAATGTTTGGCAGGGGCGCTCTGCACCTTGCCATACGCACCGGTAAACCCGTGTAACAGCAAATCCTTCAGGTCCCAGCCACAACAGTACACCGAAAGCATGCCAAGGTCGTGGATATGATAGTCGCCATTTTTATGCGCCTCGGACACCCCGGCGGGATAAATCTTATTGAGCCAATAGTTGCTGGTGATGTTAGAGGCGATATGATTGTTGAGCCCCTGCAGAGAATATCCCATATTGGCATTTTCTTTGACGCGCCAGTCCTCCTGGGTCAGGTAGGAATCGATGGCCTCGATGGATTCCTGCATAAATGAGCGGGTAGCACGCAGCTGTTCACGTTGCTGTCTATAGAGGATATACGCTTTAGCGGTACGGGCATGCCCAGCCTCTATCAGCTCCTTCTCCACCAGGTCCTGCACGTTTTCTACGGTGGGGATCTGCGTATCTTTGAAGATAACCGTCAGGGTGCTCACCACCTGAAGCGCGATGCTCTGGGCTTTGTCCATATCATGCCCACCCACAGCACGAACCGACTTTTTGATCGCAGCGCTGATTTTATCCACCTCAAACTTAACCAGCCTGCCGTCACGCTTCCGTATATACTGCAACACTGTCTGCCTCCCCTGTCTCTTCTGTTGTTGTGGTGCTCTTGTACGATTGTCCTGTGGGCGTTACTTTTCGTCAAAAGACGGAAGAAATGTAGCAAAGGTCCGTCTAGATGTAAAGCACTACAGCACAACATATAGGTACTCCATATATGACAAGGCACCATATGTTGTTAAGAAAGCTGTGGTTGGAGCTGTGGACAAAGGGAGGAAGGTGGCGGGATTACACAAAAAAAGCCGGGGGCAACCGGCCTTATCTGCTCCTTGCGACCCGAGAAAATTACCCCGAGATTGCTCTGCTTAGTACTAAAACACTTAGTACTAAGTACTGAGTACTTAGTACTTAAGTGCTGAGTACTTAGTTCTCGAGTGCTGAGTACTAAAGAACTCAGACCAATCAAATCCGGTCGCCGCAGTATAATTCTTCTACTCCAGACTTAACTCATGTTAAATTGGGTAACCACACAAAAGGCGCTCACAGCGCCTTTTAAAGTAACTCCGCATGCAGAGCATACGCATATATAATCTCCCCTAAAACAGGAGACCTGACATGGGAAAACAACAAGAGCCTGTATATACTCGGCAACTGGCGGTTATTCGGAAAAAGCGCCTGTTTCTTTGGTTTGTTTTTGCTTCCTACATCCCGGCGATTGTACTGGCCTTTACTGCAGGCAACGGACCTCCGACTGCCACTGTTGTGGCGATATTGTGGCTCATCGGTGCCGGAGTCGGCGGGGTTATGGTCAGTTTCAGTCGCTGCCCGCGGTGCAATCAGCTGTTCCATATGCGCGGGGTCAGCACCTCTTGGGGACGCCGTTGCCGTCACTGTAGGCTGACGCTTTGATGTGTTAGAAGGTTATTTCTCCACTTGGCGCCGCAGCCGTTGCATTATGTGCTCTTCCCGGGCGATGGCACTCCTGGCACTGCTCCAGGTGCTGTAGTACTCTAACCCCAGAATGGTACAACCGGAAATTATTACCGCCACAACGTTGACCCGCAGGGCGTGGGCAAAAGCGTAGAAAATATAAAACACGGTGAGGTAGCCGATATGGCTCCAGCCACGGTAGCGCTCCTCCTGCTCCGTCAATCTACCTATACCCAGGATCAGGGCCGAAAAGCTGTACACAGCCAGGGCTACGTTTATCATCACGGCAGAAGGTGGCCTGCCCAGCAGGTCGCGCGTGTGCGCGGACAGATACAGCATGATGTTGCTGTCCTGAAAGTAAACTGCCGTCAAGCTGATTACACCAAACACCGCAAGCCCAAGCAGGCCCGTGTGGGACAGGCGCCGTAGTTCGTCTATATGCGCCTGAATCCGCTCCAGGCGCTGTTCCGGGTGGCGCAATTCAGCATTGTCGTTTAATGGTGCAGAACTCGACATCCGCTAATTCCCTGCCCCCTCTACCTGCGGCGGTGTTTTATTTTCTTTTGGCATCACGTAAATGGATCCCCAGCTTTTTAATAAGACTTAAAAGATAGCGAAACTCCTGGCAGTCACCCGCCTGGGGTTCGTTTTCCATCACCCCTTTATCCACCTGTTTGGCATACTCAATAAGCCTGGCCACTGGCAGAAGAACATTACGCTGTATGACGACAGAGAGCAATCCTATTGCCAGCACTACAACAAGGAGCCATACCCCGAGCAGCCCTTTGATAACCCGGCTTAAAGACTGGTGCAGCCCCTCAAGGGAAACCCCTACATCAACAGTCCCTAACAGGGCGACATCTTCAGCCCCAGGATGACATTGCGCGGTAACGCAACCTGGTTGATTCGGTATGGGTACGGTCATCCCCAATACTTCCTGATCGGTGGAATTTCTGAAGTAGCGAATGCGCTCTTCCCTGGAACTGTCCAGAACCACGGCAGCATTGTGGCAGATATTGCAACTTTCGGCCTGCAGATCCAAGGTTATCCCCACCTCTTCACTGTTACTGGCAAATTTGACGGTTCCCTGCTTATCAAAAATCCGCACATGCTCAATATCAGGGCCTTCGCCTATATTGCTCACCAGGTGACGCAGGGTCAGATGATCGCCCTTGAGCATATCATAAGAGGTGGAGCGAACTAAGGTCTTTGACATGTATGCGGCGCGCTCTTCTGCAGCGTCATACACCAGACTGCGAATATAGCCATATAGCAGAACAAAACACAGTGTGATAAAGGCTGTCATCAGAATGGCAACAGGTATGAGCGTTTTTTTCGCCAGCGGTTGTGACATATGGACACCCCTTGTAAAAAGGCAGCGAAGCAATCTGCCCCGCTGCCTGGAATTGCCTGAAACCAGATCCGCAGATCAGTGCTCGCCGTGCTCTTCCCAGCCCGTCCACATGGGCTTAAAATGGGCAAATGGGGTATGCCCAAGGGTCGCAAGATAAAAATGGGTCGGAATAAACGCCGTCAGCGCGCACGCCAGGAGAAAATGGGCTCCCGCCACGACACGAACCCCACCAACCGCAATTAGCACGTTATGCAGTGATCCCATATTCAGCAGTATAAGGCCGGTCACTATTATCAAGGGCACCAGCACCATCATGATAACCACATAAGCCCCTTTCTGCATGGGGTTAAATTTATTGGTCGGCGATTCCTGGTGTGGGTTTTCTCTGGTGCCGGTAAAATAGTAGAAGAAATAGTACAGCCCCTGCTTTACCACACCGCGCTGCAGATCCTCACCTGTGGGCATGTAGAGCTTAAAAAGCATCTTGGCAACTACACCATAGTAAAACAGCCAGAGCAGAAATGAAACGGTAACCACGATACCTGCGGTATGATGCAGATTCACCGCCGCACGGTAGGTGCCAAAGATATTGATATAATCTGGGAAACGAATTTGCGCTCCCGTACTGATCAGAGTGACAAAACCCAGCGCGTTCAACCAGTGCCAGATTCGAACCGGTGTCGGGGTTAAATATACACGTTCTTGCATAGCCATAGTTTCAGTGATCCTTTCTGCGATTTTTTCGGGTCAGGAAACGCAATGTTCCGTGTCCTATCGGCATTACAAACCCGCCCAGGATAATCAGGAACCCAACTATATCCAGCGTTCTACTTCTGGTGGCCCCCACCATATAGAAGTCCGGGGTGCCGAACAGGGCATCCAGGGTAGCACCTTGCGCCAGGGGCAGACGCCGGTAAGTACCATCCTCCTGCGGCAGTGCCAGGTAGGAATCCTGCATATTTTCAGGCCCGGCAGCATGGCAATAGGTACAATCCCAGCGGTTGTCAAAGGTGGTAAAGTCGTGCGCCACATCCTCAGGGGTCATCATGGCCCACAGGCGCATGCCGTGCGTGTCGGTGTTGGCGTAAAACGCATTGAGCTCATCGAGCGAAATAACCCCATCTGCATCCAGGTCGATTATGGAGGCGATGTCATCTGAACCTGCCTGCTTTTGCAGGGCAGAATAGCTGGACAGTTCATAGTCAGTATATGGACGATCACGATGCCGCAGATACAGGGTGATAGAAAAATCATCCGCCGAACTGTGACAGGTTATACAGGGGACCGCACTGAGATGAATCCCCGTTTCGGGCAACCAGCGCGAGTGCACCGCTTCCATCTCATTCATATCATGGCACATGTCGCATGAATCATTCATCTGTCTTCCTGACAGATTCACCGGCGCATATGCCTCATGCGGATTGTGACAGTCCACACAGCTGGCTTTGTCTGCATGAATGCTTGCATTATAGGTTTCGTGAATGGAAACATGGCAATCGTCACACGAGGAGATAACCGCTGCTGTCTCCCCATCAAACGGGTGCTCTTCCGTTGCCACATGACACGCCTCACATCCCATGTCGGCATGCGCCGTAGCCATAAATCTGACTTCATCGACATGGTTCATGTCTCCCACTTCATCCGCATAATTGTGACATCCCAGGCAGTCAGCGGTTTCCATAGCCCACAGGCTGGCTCCGCTCCATGCCGTAAGAAGCATCACAACAGCACTACATAACATAATCCGTTTCATCTTCGTACCGCAGCTCCTTCCTTCATACCATATAATTCTATGCATTCATTAAATACAGTCGACGTAATGCCGACTCCGCCAAAGTCCAAGACCACGCAAGATGGCCGTGTAGCAACACTGCTCTAAAACTCTGCGCACCAAACCCATCTATAGCACCAAACTCGCTATACTGTTAAGAACAAGGTAGATTTGTCAACCTTCAAGCAGGGGCAATGTGCCATAAACGTTGCCTTCCTGGAAGGAGTTCAGGCATTCTTCCGTAGCTGAAGCCCCCATGCCCGCAGTTGGATGCAAAAACACGCGCATCAACCCGCGAACATGCTTCAGTGCTTTGATTTCTACCTGCGGAAACCCTGCCCCTACCATCTCCAACCTATAATACACTGTACAGCCGCAGTTTAAGAGTGTATAAAATTCACATACATTTCAAATCAAGCACTGATGCCAGCAGGAAAAGCTCTGAGAAACAACCTACTGGCGCATTCGGGGTGTAATTACCAACCGCACGATTCTTTCTATTCTTACACAGATGTCGAGCCAATACCCCACTTGAGACAGATTCCACCGCCTGAAAACACAAAACCCCTGCATAGTATGAGGCCTGCCAAATGTCACACTCACGCATCCTGGTCGTTGATGATGAAGCCGTAATCCGGGAGGCATTGCGCCGTATCCTGGAAAGCGATGGCCATGAAGCTACTTGCGTAAGCAGCGGACATGCTGCGCTGGAGAAGGTTCAGGAGCAATCCTTCGACCTGGTAATAACCGACCTTAAAATGCCGGGAATGAACGGCATCGAGGTGCTCAAATCGATAAAAGTTCTGCAACCGAAGGTACCCATAATAATCATTACCGGCTACGCTACCGTAGAAACAGCAGTGGACGCCATAAAACAGGGTGCCTTCGACTACCTGTCCAAGCCTTTCACCCCCAAACAGGTTAAAGAGCTGGCCCAAAGAGCGCTGGATCACGCTAAAATTACCGAACCCGAAGAAGGGGCAAAAGAGGACAGCCACACAGGCTTTGAACGCTTTATCGGCAACAGTGTCGCAATGCAACGGGTATTTAATCGCATAAGTCAGGTAGCGCCCACCGACAGCACGGTACTGATAAGTGGTGAAAGCGGCACCGGCAAGGAATTGGTCGCGCGTTCTGTCCATGAACACAGCCCACGCAAAGATAAGCCATTTGTTGTTGTCGACTGCACCGCCCTGGCGGAGAGCCTGCTGGAGAGTGAGCTGTTCGGCCACGAAAAAGGCTCTTTTACCGGCGCGATGCGCACCAAGGTTGGACTATTTAAAATTGCCGACGGTGGCACTCTGTTTCTGGACGAAATATCCAATATCAGCCTTACAACCCAGGCAAAATTGCTCCGCGTTATTCAGGAGCGTGAGGTCACCCCTATCGGGGGGACAACGCCGGTACCCATTGATATACGCCTTATTTCGGCCTCCAACAAAGACCTGCGCGAGCTTGTTGATAAAGGGGAGTTCCGGGAAGATCTGTATTTTCGCCTCAACATTATCCCCATCGAGCTCCCCCCCTTGCGCGAGCGCAAAGGGGATCTCCCCCTGCTGGTAGGGTATTTTCTGCGCAAATTTGCCCGGGAAATTGGGAAAGAGCTCATAGGGGTAAGCCCGGCAGCGATGGCCCTGCTGGAACAACACGATTTCCCCGGGAATGTGCGCGAGTTGGAACACATGCTCGAACGTGCCGTTGTTTTATCTGACACAGACATGATTATGCCGGCAGATCTGGGTGTGCCCGATGACGAACTCTCAGAAAACATAAGACTGGGCCAATACACCCCGCAGACCGCCGAAGAGCTCAAGGAGATCAAACAGCGCCTGCGTGAAGAGGCGGTGCTCCCGGCTGAGCGCATCTTTGTTTTAGAAGCGCTAAAACGCAATGACTGGAACATTACCCGCGCGGCAGAGGAGGTAGGGATGCAACGCCCAAACTTTCAGGCGATGATGAAAAAACTGGGTATTTCCGCGCGGGACAACAAAATCAATCCCTGAAAGGCACCTCTTCGCACCACCCCCTCCACTTATTAAGTCAGCAAATCTCCCATAAGTAGACTGATCAGAAAGCGGGTCCCTACCCCTTCGGTACTTTCCACATCTATGGTGCCGCCATGGTTTTTTATTATTCCATACGAGACTGAAAGGCCGAGACCAGTCCCCTGCTGATCCTTGGTTGAAAAGAAAGGATCGAATATCTTCGTTAAATTTTCCGCAGAAATCCCGCTGCCGCTGTCGGAGATGGCGATCATCATTTTGTCGCTATCCTGCCACGTATCTATACTGAGCGCTCCCCCCCCCGGCATGGCGTGGGCGGCATTAAGAAACATATTCATGAACACCTGTTCCAACTGATTGGGGTCTACTTCGATCAGCGGCATATCTTCCGCGTAGTTGCGTTGGATGAGAATGTCTTGAAAAATTGCCTGATGCTGCACCAGGGCAAGGGTTTTATCCAGCAGAGCATCTATTGCGGTAAATTTCTTGGTCGGGATCGACTCCCGTCCGAAATCAAGCAAACCCCGGACAATCTCGGCACAGCGCTGGGTTTCATGCGTTATGGTTTGCAGGTCTTCGCGCAACTGCGGATCTAAGTCCTCACGCTCTTCTGCCATAGATGAATAGGCTAAAATCCCGGTGAGGGGGTTATTGATCTCGTGCGCGATTCCAGCGACCAGCTTCCCCAGTGAAGCCAGACGCTCCGAACGCGCCATATTGGCCTGCATATCCTGAATGTAGCGGGTTCGTTCCTTCACCTTGTCTTCGAGGGTATTGGCCCAAGCCTGAACTTCCTGCTGCGACTGGCGCAGACTTTCAGTCATCTCGTTTGCCCCGGCGGCCAGCTGGCCGAGCTCATCGTGCGACTTTATTTCAATGTGGCCACTCAGATCGCCTGCAGATATTTTGCGCTGATGCTCTATGATGCGCCGTACCGGTGCAATTATAAAACGTTTGGTCATCACCATCAGTCCCATAAACAGCAGAACCAGCAGCACACACACCAGAACGATAAAGAAATTCCGGAAGGTATCAACCTGGTGCATCCGTTTTTCCAGTGAGATCTGCACATCGAGAATTCCAAGCAGCTCGCTGTCGCGCGGGTGGTAATGACATGCCGCGGTAAAACACGACGGATCATTGTAAATCGGCTTTGTCACCCCTAAAAACACATCGCCACTCTCATCCCTAAAGGTGCGCCCGCGCGCGGCGGTGGGGATATCCATCAGAGGGGCCCCTTGACTTAGATGACAGGCATTGCACCCCTCGTCGCTAAGTGCCAGCGTTTGCCCCTTTTCTTCGGCGTCGGTTGAAAAATTTATTACCCCCTCTTTATTGAAGAGTCGAATCCGCCTGATTCCCTCCATCGATGCAAGCTCATCGATCATCCGGTGCAGCATTATATGATCTTCGTTGAGCATCAGATAATAATTGGCCCTGACGATGGCCTCACTAAGGTAGTCCGCATCATGCAGGGAGTTTTCCAGCGTCAGCTGCCGCTGCAGACGGACATTTATGACAACAAAGACAACTGACCCCAACAGGAATCCAGCCCCGATGACAGCCATGAATTTCGACAACAGGGATAATCTCACGTGTTTCATGCCTGGCCTCTTAAGCGCGTGCGCACAGGTGTCATTGCCTCAACGTCCGGCATAGCGTCCAACCAGCACCCCGCCTGCGACGGCACACAACCCCACACACACAAACAGATATCCTAAGCTACGCGCTTCTCCAAGCCCTGCCAAGTCTGTCTGTGCCCCGAATGCAACGAGATACACTCCGAACAATGTAGCCACCCCGCCGCCGAGGTTAAACAGCAGGGCAAGATACGCCAGCAACATTCCAAATCTTTGCATCGCAGCTCCGAATAAAGAAAGGGTCGCCCACAGTGGCGACCCTTTCTTTATAGCATATCTATCAAGTTTTTATTAATGCCCTGATCCACTAAGGAACGAGAAAACAATTAAAACAAAGAGAGTTAACCCGAGCGCTACAGCAAAAAACCCAAAGGTTTTGAGGATGATATTATATATAGTGCTGGATGATTTCGGCTTCCGGAACTGCTCTGTAATCCCCTGCTCCTCATATCGCCGCCACTGATCCCCACGCTCTTCGATGAACTCTTCCTTATCCAGCTCGCCATTGAAAACCACAAAGTCCATGGGGAACTTTTCCGGGCGCAAGTGGGTATTGAAGAAGTGAACCGAGAAGATGAACCCGGTCGCCAGCAACGCTTCGTCCGAGTGCACAATGGTGGCCACATTGAACACCCAGCCTGGCAGGAAGGAGCCAAAAAACTCCGGGAACCACAGCATAAGTCCTGAGCCGCCAATAGCGAACATCCCCCAGAACACTGCAATAAAATCAAACTTCTCCCAGTAGGTCCACCGTTCAAACGTGGGCTTGGGCCCCTTGCCGAGGAACCAGCGCACCATCCCCGTGACATCGCGCACATCCCGGAACGTCGGCATCAACGAATCAGGTCCGAACAGGCGCTGCAGCCACATCCCCGGAACATCCTTGCGGATGAAGAGGAAGTGGAAACTCATCGCCAGCGCTAGGCCAAAGTACACAAAGGTTATGCTCGCACCCACACGATGGAGAAACGCGGCATTGGCGGTACCGCCGAAGAAGTCGATCATCACCTGCGCCCACGGCTGACTGTAAAACTTGAGCGGAAGGCCGGTGACAGACAGCAACAAAAAGCTGATAATGACCAGCAGATGCATAAAAATATGCCGGCGCGTAAAACGGCGGTACAACTTGTGCCCATCGGGTATTTGGATATGCGCCTTTCCATTCGCCAGGGCGGTTTTCTTCTCTTTGTTCTCCCTGATGCCACGGATCATCCACATGATGGAATGGAGCCAGAACACCGAGAAGGTGCCAACCAGCAATGTGGTCATGGCCCAGAAGGTGATAGTCAGAACAGGATAATGCTCGAAATCGTAGTGATTGGCGTGCGCATAAAACATACTGAAAAGCGTTGAGGAGCCTTCATGACACGCGCGGCAGGTCTTATCTCGATTGAGTATGCTGATGGTTGAGGCAGGATTTTCTTCCGCCAGCACATTGTGATTGCCATGGCAGTCCGAACAGGTAGCGGTGAGTTCCGGATATCCAAGATGATAACTTTTGCCGTGGTAGCTGTCCAGATAAGTGGACACGATATCGGTACGAATGCCATTACGCTCCATTTTTTCCGCATCGGCGTGGCATGCAATACACACATCAGCACGAAAACTTCTGGCCTGCTTGGTCTCTACTTCGGACAGTGCAATCACGTTATGGGTACCGTGGCAGTCGGTACAGGATGCGCTATCCTGATTTCCGGACGCTATGGCCTGGCCATGTACCGAGGCTCTATACGACTGGGCATCGTGGCACATTGCGCAGGCATCTACCCCATCCTGCTTCATCCCTGAAGCGCTCTGCAGGGTATGGATAGAATAGTGACACGCTACACAGTCAAGTCCCATCTGCGCGTGCGCGCTGGTGGCATACTGCTCGGCGATATCGGCATGGCAAAACGCACAGTCCACCGCGGCCGGCATCTCTTCGAGTTCCATGTGGGCATCAATATCTTCAAGGATGTGACACTCGACACACCCAATGCCGCTGCTCCCATGCGCCGACTCCATAAACTGGCGTGAATCCACTACGCCTTCATGGCACATCAGGCATGTCTGTGTATCTGCCAGCCCCGCTTGGACTCCGCCCAACATCATAACGGCAGCAATAGCAAGCACCGCCAGCCTCAAGGAAACCCCTCTCTTCATGCACAGACTCCTTCATTCTTGAATGCTATAGCGCACCGAAACACGCCATCAATGCAGCCTTGATCATCAGGCCCGCATCAGATTAATAATCTGCAGATACTTCTTCCACCGCTACCATGGTGTATGTTTATTTTATACAGATGGCTTAGTAACACAGCCGGAAAGTCCAAGTCAAACCCAAACAGATCAAACCTGCTGCGCAAGAAAGAATATATGTTACCCTCACTGCGCGCAGAGACTCCTTACGTTCCCTTCATGCCTGCACCACCCGCCTCAACTGGAGTAAACTCAAATTTAATCCAACCCCCTGAAGCTGGTGCTCCATGCACTGTTTTCTCCAGTATTTGCGGCGGCGAACCATCCTGAAGCTTCTGCAGAATAAAACCCTATTGCTTTTCCAGGTATTACCGCTAAAGAAGACCGAACTTACTGCAGGCGTGCTATGATTGCAAGGTGCATGTACTTAGAGTTTGCACCAATAAGGGGGTAGCGCTATACCCGACTGCCAGATATAATCAAGTGTTCAAACGCCGTATGAAATCAACCTGTAGCATCGGGCCCCTGCGGCCGCCTGCAAGCGCACCCATACATGGAAGGGTTTTAAAGATCTTCCAGGTATGCAAACATAGCTCTGGGCAACCAGATCTTAAGCCCACAGCATTTTTCCGCGCGCGGTCATTTACTGCAACCCCCTACCCTTCCACCTTTAGGATGCCCAGAATAGAATGGAACAAAATGGCGGAATCATTTTTTATTACTGAAAATATTGGCGGGCAACTTGTAAAGCTGTTGCTTGCATTTATTGCCGGTGGCCTTATCGGCATAGAACGAGAAAAACACGGCCGCCCTGCCGGTTTGCGCACCCACGTTCTCGTCTGTACCGGTGCCTGTCTGATGATGATCATCTCGGAAAGCATATTTGCCCGCTATGGGCACTTGAGTGCTACCGGAATTGCCCGGATTGACCCTGGCAGGATCGGCGCCCAGATCGTAACCGGCATCGGGTTTCTCGGTGCAGGCGTTATCCTCAAGGAGGGGGTAAATGTGCGCGGTCTTACCACCGCAGCCTGCCTGTGGTATGTAGCAGGGGTCGGTATGGCTTTCGGTTTCGGGATGGTCGGCATCGGCATCAGCAGTACTGCTCTGGCGTTTGTTGCGCTTTTCGGGTTGAAATACTTTGACCCTGTATTTCGCAAGGACAAGTTTCTGCGCTTATCCGTAGTCAGCTCCGTAGACGCAGATATATTTGAAAACCTGACAGAGATCTTTCACCGACATGCGCTTAGAACAACCAACATCGAACAAGAATTAGACCTGGAAAATCAGCGCAGGCAGTACGATTTTATTATTACCCACAGCCAGAATCCCGTGGGGCGAACCCTGATTGCCGAAATTTCGAAACTTGAAGGGATTACAAGGGTGCGCTACAAGTAAAAAGGCCACTCCTGTCTTGGCAGGAGCGACCTTTTTATAGAGCGTGGTTTACACAGAATCAGGGCAGAATGACTATTCAGCACCAGATCAATCTCCGCCCTTGGCCTGCTGGCTCCGCAAGCGGAAATCAAACTTGGTGAAGTCACCATAGCGCCCCTTCGCGTACGCATTCAAGACCCAATCGAGCCCTTTATTCATAGAGCTGAAGGTTTTTTGTGGCGTCACGACCGCAGCAGAACGCTTTATCCCTGGCGCCAGACTGGCGACCACCCCTTCAACGTTGCGCTCTACTGTCCCGATCATCTGCCCGGGGTTGTCTTCGCAGTAGACTTCATAGGTTGAAGCATCGCCACCGACGCTGTAATACAGGGTCATGAACTTGAACATACGCTCCTGCTGAAGTTTGCGCAGCGCCATATCCATCCGTGCACGGGGAACATCCTCTGCGGCAATCTGCGCCTCCGGGGCAAGTCCAACGCTGGTTTTTTTGGCCGTCAGCAGTGCCTGTCGATACCAGTGCATAGCCTTCTCAAGATCTATTGCCACACCCTTCCCCTGCATATAGTAGTCCCCGAGCAGCAGAGCCGGCTGCACATCTTTGTGCAGTGCCGCTGCCCGTTCCAGCCAGACGCGTGCCTCGGTGTAAGCGCTACGGTTATGGTAAAGCATCCCCAGATGCAGCATCGCAGGGAAATAATTCTGCTGCGCAGCGGCGGTAAAATAGGTCAGCGCCAGCTGCGGTGCTCCTTGTGCTTCCACGATTCCTGTCTCTAACAGTAAGCCCAGGTTGTACTGCAACTTTGGTTCTATCCCCTCCCTGGCGGCAAGGGTCGCATAGGCCTGGTTAAAAAACTGCTTCGCCGCTGCATTATTGGTCTCCAATTGGGAAGAAAGACACGCATAGGCACGCTGGTCCACCGGTGCATATCCTTGTGGCAGCTGCTCCACATAGCACTCCGCCAGAAGCAATTGCGCCCCCGCCTGGTGTCTGGCGGCTGCAAGACGCAGGAAGTCCAGACCAGACTCACGCAACTTTGCCTCCTCCTTACACACAAACACCCGCCCGCGCTCATAGTAGTCGTCTGTATCGCAATGCCAGCAAATTTTGTAGCTGTAATTGTATAAAACCACCAGCCCCGCAATGGCGACACACGCCAGAAAGAGGAGGATATTCACCAGAAGCTTTTTTTTCGCTGTCATATAGTCACCTCGGCTTTCGGTTAATATCCGGGCAGCAAGTTATGCGCGTTGCCATGGCACTCTGTACAGCCGTTAAACTCTTCGCGCATCTCTGTGGTATGTGGGGTGTTATGACATTCCTGGCACGTAGGTACATTACCATGGGTGCCGGCGTGGCAGAATGTGCAGTTCAGCATCGAATGAGCCAAATGGCCAGCGCTAAGGTCCTGCGCCTGGGTACTGTGGCAGTAACTGCAACCCTTATTTTCAATATCGGGGCCGTAGTTAAGCCTACCGACATCATGCACCGGATGACAACTGGTGCAAGTTCCGTTGCTCACAAAAGGATTGTGTGGCTCCGCATGGCATTCGGTGCAGTCCGGCACAGAGCCGTGCGCGCCGGCGTGACAGCCCGCGCATCCCAGCTCCGTATGTGCACTGGGATTACTCAGTTGAGTAGCCTGCGCCTGATGGCACTGGCTGCAATATGGTTCAAGCGCAGCTGAATCCAGACTTGCCACCGGGGCATGCGCGTTTGCGTGACATGCAAGGCAGGCCTCCATAGGGTCCTGTTCTCCGTGGGGGGTGCCATGACAGTCCTGACATCCGGGCACTCGCTCTTCCCAACTCAGGGAACGTCTGAAATTGTGAAAAGTCGCATGGCACTCACGACATCCCATTTGATGCGCTCCACCGTGCTCTTTGAGATCGGTATATACCGGCACGTGGCACTGGGCGCACTCGACGTCAGTCAGTGGGGGGATCTCTTCGGTGTAAATATCCGCGTGGGCCGGGATCACCCCTGACAGCAGGATGGCGGTACAGACAAACGCCATACCTGTTTTCAGCGTGCATTTTCTCAACTTAAACCTGCAATTCATCGTATGCCTCATAATAGAACTCACAAGGAAATTATCGCCTACTTGCGCAAATCATGCGCCCCGCGGTGACATCTGGCGCAATCGCTGAACTGACGGTGCATGGCAGCATCGTGTGGCTGGCCGTGACAGCTCTGACACTCCAGGATCACCTTGTGGGTGCGCCGATGGCAGAACACGCACCCCAGCGCACCATGCTTGGTAGAGCTCACTTCGATCTGGGTATAAGCTTCAGCATGACAACTGCCACATAATTTCGGCTCCACCTTCCCCGTTTTATACTGAATAAAGCTGGGGCTGTGGGGCTGATGACACTGGAAACATTGTGCATAGGTCATTGAGTCCGAGTGGCCGGAGTGGCAATCGAGACAACTGGATGTGGTGCCATGCTCTGCATGACATTCTACACAATCCATGTCGGCATGCAGGCTTGGATGTTGCTCCATCTCTTTCCCCGGCCCAGTGTGACACGACAGACATACCGGCTTTGCTGGGGAGACGCCATCCAGCCTGATTTCCATGGGAGCATGGGGATCATGGCAGGCGGCGCAATGCTCCACGCGATAGTGGGCGGACTTCTTCGGCGCATGGCATTGCGCACAGAGGGGGATCACTCCGGTTTCAGCAGGTGGGTGATCCGCATGGCAGGCGCTGCAGGTGACATCCTTGGCATGCGCGCCCCCGGCGCGGGCTAAGGTCTCCACTTCTGTTGCATGGCAGGCGGCACACTGCTGCACCGGGGTGGTGGCGCTCCAGCGGTAATCGGTCGGCTGATGTGGCGCATGACAGCCGATACAGTCGGCATAAACCATGGTGTCTGCATGCGGTTCATGACATTGCATACACTGCATAAAATCGCCTGCGGCGAGCCCGTGGCGCAGATGACAGTCGGTACAGGCCATATCCGCATGCATACTCGGCAACTCCTGCAGCTCAACGGCCACATCCTGATGGCAGGTGAAGCACACGGCGGGGACATCGGCATCCACCTGCGTCAGATCTTCAATTCCCGGAGCGTGAGTCACATGACAACGCCCACAATCGTCCAGCGCATAGTGTGCATGAGCGGAGGGGGCATGGCAGTCAGCACATGCCGGGATTACTGCTTCTGTCGCCGGCGGATGGCCTATATGGCAGTCAAAGCATCCCAGCGCAGTGCGGTGGCCACCGCCGTGCTCTGCGATCTGCACAGATGGCTCGACATGGCACTTGATACAGTCTGCATCGAGAAGGGGTTTCTCCACCACTTCTGCCAGCGCTGTCCCTGCACTCAACAGCAGCACAAGAACCAGAAACAGGCCCGCATATATGCCCATATGTACGCACATCCCGGCCCAAACCTTATGCATATGTACATTATTTTTCATGGCAGCTCTCATACCAGATTCATCATGGCAGCGTTTCATTGTGTGCTAGCCAGTGGTGCCCGCGCGCGGGGGTTCTCACGCCGTTCAACCGTTAAACTCCAAAAATTGCACGGGAATCGCCCGGAAACAGCGCGGCTGCGGCACCATAAAATAAATACCGCAGCCGTTTACAGAAGGCCAACAGTTTCTGGTTATTCCGCCAAGGCATGCGGGTTGACATGGCAGTCAACACAGTTGGGGAACTTGGCATGCATAGC
Organism: uncultured Desulfuromonas sp.; assembly: GCA_964444945.1. GTDB lineage: Bacteria > Desulfobacterota > Desulfuromonadia > Desulfuromonadales > Desulfuromonadaceae > JAIVHC01. The sequence goes on along the minus strand of CAYUJC010000041.1, from coordinate 2,879 downwards.
CTTGCCGTGAGGCGCCGCGCCATGACAATCGGCACAGGTGGTAACGTTCATGTGCTCACCCATATGGCAGTATGCGCAGGTGAGTTCCGCGTGCTTTTTGCTTGACCCCGCGAGATCGGCAGCTACGGTGCCATGGCATGAAGCGCAAAGGACCGAAGGCAGATCATCTGCATAGGTAACCTCGACCGGGCTGTGCGCTTTATGACACTTGGTACAATCGGCAACCACCATCTCTGCAGAGTGGCCAGAGTGACAGTCAAGACAGTTCAGGAATTGCCCTGCACCCAGACCGTGCTCCATATGACAAGCACTACAGTCAAGTTCAGCGTGCATACTGGGATGCGCCTGCATCTCTTCCCCTTGCGCCGGATGGCAGCTCAGACACGCGGGTTTCACTTCACCCAGAGCGGCAAAATCTATCTGAAGAGGATGGTGTGGATGATGGCACCCGGTACAGTTGGCGAGGGTATAGTGTTCACTGTCTGCGGGAGCGTGACACAACGCGCAGGCTGGAATAACGTTTTCACCCATGGGAGGGTGCTCAAAGTGACAATCTTGACAGCCCATGTATCCATGCGCCGCCCCGTGGGCATCGACATCTCGTACTGCACTGATATGACATTTGACACAGTCATCGTTGGAAAGCGCCTCCATATCCGCAGCAATGGCGGAAGCACCCGCTGCCAATACCAGGAAAAAACAGATGTAGATGGGCAGAAAATATTTCATAATTGCAATCCTCCTCAAAACCTTTAAATTCAAAATACGCCCAAACCCTTAAGAAGCGGGCACACACGGCAAAATTGCCTACACCATTAGATTCGGCACTTCGCCAGAACCTTGCGCAGGCCAACACTCGGGACACTACGAGGATGTAGCATAAAATCTAATCTGCGAACCTGCAGATGTGGCAGTTCTATAGCGCAACAGGGCGCAACAGGGATAGCCATTCTTGGGGCGACTATTGCAGTTACAGTGGCATCCGCGACCCTTCTTTGGCTGTGCCATGTAAACAGAATCCGCAGCTCAGGTCAAGATTTCACTGCGGTAAAACTATGTTTTAATGTGTCTCTTAAGTGCCGCAGTACATACAATGCAAAACCAGCCCCTGCCCTTGAACCTCTCTTCGAAGCCGATTTCAGGGTCAGCCTGGTGCGTTTGCATGTCGACAAGGCATATAAAAAGCGCTAGCATTGCCACTTTGAACCATAAAAATTATGCGCAAAACAGGTCACTTGCCAGACCCACCCGGGACCGCCTAAACCTCTTAAATCAAAGAGAAGAGCCGCGCTCCCACAAACTCATCTCATACCTTCTTTGCAGGATGAATTTGGCGCTGGCACTGCAATCGCATCCAAGCTGGTCTCTGGCATTTTGCCCGACCTTATCCACTTGGCGGTTGAAATCGAATACCTGTAAGGACATTCTTGCAGATATCGGGCAGGCCTGGCAAAAAACTGAAGCCAGTCTCATGGAACAAGGCCCTGAGTTTCTGACAGACAGAAGCAGATAAATGTTTTATAGTGCCGCTGCAATGAGCGAGACGCGGCGAAGTATTGCCGGCAAGACAGCACTGGGAATAGTGCAGTGCCGGCACCAATAAATACAAACCAAAGACTTCAAACGTGAAGCATCCTGGATACATATTTTGCTATACATTTTAAATGGTAGTTGCGTTTCAGTACAGGCAGGAGAGCGTTGTGGCGGAAGAAAAGCACCAGAGCAAACCGCAGGGAGCAGAGGGAACGGAAAATAAATCCAGCAGCAAAAACTCCACCCCTTTGAAGGGGATTGCTACCCTGTTTGAACGTGAAGAGCTTAAAGATCTCTTCATCAAATACCTCATTCTCATCGGGGTTATTGAAGGATTTATCTTTTTCGTCAGCTTTATAAGCCAGTTGGGCCCTGAAAACGTCCCCTTCCCGTGGAAGTCGTTTTTCTTTGCCGCCTTTATTGTCCCACTTACGATAACCTTTCTGCTTGGTATCATTATCCTGGGGTTTGACCGCTATCTGTATGGGCACCACCCCGATTCCGGCAAGAATGAAGACAACCGTCATCTTACTGCGGCTGAACACCAAAGTCGGATCCAAAAATTTCATGCAGTGATCTACGTAATCCGCCAGATCCCTTTTTTACTTGGATTATTGCTCCTGGTCGTTCTGGCTGCAGTGGGCTACAAACTTGACACCATCATGGCTGTGATTGGGCATATAGGGGAGGAGACTATATTCTATGTGTCTGTTACTCTGGCTGTGGTACTGGGGGCTGCGCTTATTTTAGCCATTATCTGGATGTTCATGAGCTATAACCTGCGCAAAAAAAGTATGGAATATCAGTACCAGTACAAAAAAGATGTGGTGGAACATACCGGCATGATCATCCTTGACGATGAACGGATAATGGACAACAAGGGGAAGCTACTTACGGGTAACCGCCGGCGCGAGCTGCCACCGCGAAGCTCCACCGCAGAGGATGGTGACGACACCATCCTCATTGACAATCCCGAGCACTGATGCTCAAGGTTCGCGCTCAGCGCCACCCTTGATGCGTCCTGATTTTTAACGTTAACGCTCACGAGAGAAACTGATCATGCATGTCAAGTCCGCCGAATTTGTTAAAAGCGCTACGGCACCATCGCACTACCCTGAAGCGCTCATGCCGGAAATAGCCTTCGCCGGACGCAGCAATGTGGGAAAGAGCTCTTTACTCAACGTTTTGCTCCAGCGCAAAAACCTGGTCAGGACATCCTCTACCCCTGGGCGTACGCAACTGCTCAATTTTTTCTGCGTCAACTCCAGCATCAGTATGGTAGATCTACCCGGATATGGCTTTGCTAAGGTTCCGGTCGCGGTAAAAAAGCAGAGGGGCCCTATGGT
>CAYUJC010000040.1:0-22804 GCA_964444945.1 uncultured Desulfuromonas sp. | reverse complement strand
GCAAGCAGGCTGGAATGGAACCAGCCGCGATGCTGATCGCTCCCCTCCAGATACATCTCCGCCGGGGTATGCAGTTCCTCCCGCTGTTCCAACACCGCTGCATAGGAGACGCCGGAATCGAACCACACATCGAGGATGTCGCTCTCGGGGGTGAACTCGGTGTGGCCGCAGGCAGCGCACACCGTACCTTCAGGCAGCAGCTGCGCCGGACTCTTTTCAAACCACTGGTCGCTGCCACCGTTCTCGAACAGATCGGCGATATGGTACATCACCTTGCTGTCGCACAGGGCTTCTTCGCACTTTGCACAGTAGAACACGGTGATGGGAACCCCCCAGGTGCGTTGGCGGCTGATGCACCAGTCGGGGCGCTTTTCAATCATGCCATAGATGCGTTCCTCCCCCCACGCGGGGATCCACTCCACATCCTTTATGTGCGCGAGCGCCTTACGGCGCAGATCGTTTTCATCCATGGAGATAAACCACTGCGCTGTAGCCCGGAATATAATCGGTTTTTTGCAACGCCAGCAGTGCGGATAGCTGTGACTCATCTCACTCTGGTGCAGCAGCGCCCCCACCTCTTCAAGTTTAGCGCATACCGCTGCGTTCCCTTCCGTTACCTTCATCCCCCCGAAGAGTTCCACCTCGTCGCGATAGCGGCCGTAGTCGTCCACGGGATTGTAGATATCCAGCCCGTACTTGAGCCCCACCACGTAGTCATCCTGCCCATGGCCGGGAGCCGTATGCACACAGCCGGTACCCGCTTCGAGGGTGACGTGCGCGCCCAGCACCAACACCGAATCGCGCGCATAGAAGGGATGGCGGCAGTGCTTGTTTTCGAAGATCTCCGCCTTGAAGGTTGCCAGTACGGTGCCTTCACGCCCCAACTCTGCCAGCACCTGCGCGCGCAACCCTTCGGCCACCACCAACACTTCACCGTTCTCCATCTCCAGGGCGACATACTCCAGCTGCGGATTGAGACAAATGGCCAGGTTGGCCGGGATGGTCCAGGGGGTGGTGGTCCAGATGACAAAGGAAACCTGCTTGCCTTCGAGCATCCTGAGCTCCGGCGGGAGCACGTCGGTATACGCAAAACGTACATAGATGGAGGTAGATTTATGCTCGGCGTACTCAACTTCCGCTTCAGCCAGAGCGGTCACGCATGAAGGGCACCAGTGTACTGGCTTCTTCCCCTTGTACAGCCCGCCGCGCTCCGCAAAGCGTGCCAGTTCGCGTGCGGTAGTGGCCTCGTAGCTATCCTTCATGGTCAGATAGGGATCATCCCAATTGCCGAAGATCCCCAGGCGTTTGAACTCACTGCGCTGGATCTCCACCCACTCTGCGGCGTATTTACGACACTCGCGCCGAATTTCAGTTTTGCTCATCTCCAGCTTTTTCTTACCCAGCTTCTTATCCACCATCAGTTCGATGGGAAGCCCGTGACAGTCCCAGCCCGGAACATACGGGGCAGCAAAACCCTGCATCCGACGGCTCTTCACCACAATATCCTTCAGGATTTTATTCAAGGCATGCCCGATATGGATATGGCCGTTGGCGTACGGAGGACCATCGTGCAGGACAAAACGTGGCTTCCCCAGCTCTGCTTGCTCAAGCAGGGCGTCCAGATCCATCTCCTGCCATTTTTGCAGCATCTGCGGTTCACGCTTGGGCAGATTTCCGCGCATGGGGAAATCTGTCTTAGGCAGGTTCAGGGTATCTTTATAGTCCAGGCTGTTCGTGGCGCTGCTGTTTTCCATGTGATCCTCACTGTAGCGTTTTACGTAGTATCGGCCTCTTCACAGCAGGGCGCAATTTACTACTATGCTCAAAATTAACAGGGCTGGTAACCTACCAGAACAAGGGATAAAGTCAAGAAAAAGCACGGACGTCAACTCCGCCGCTTCCCGAATTGTTGGCCATAACAGTTAACGCAGAAAATCGACGCAGGTGGAATGAAAAATACCCGTCCAGACTTGGAGAGATTTCCTCAGGCTCAAGGAGGGAACGGACATATTGCCTGCAGCGCACATGCTGCACACGCCGGGCGGGTTTTGGTGCAGCAACGTTTGGCCAGGACCACCAGCAGGGCATGGAATTCGTTGTATTTTTGTGGATCTGGACACAGGTGCGCCATAAACAGCTCCTGCACCTGTGCATACGCTGCATCTGCGGCACACAGGCCAAGGCGGCTGCAGATCCGGCGCGTATATGCATCAATGACAAACATCGGATGCTGCGCGGCATACAGAAGGATGCTGTCGGCGGTTTCCGGGCCTATTCCCTTGATATCCAACAGGCGCTTGCGCACCTGCAGGGTGTCTCCGCGCAGCATGACGTTCACATCCCCGGCGTAATCATTCATCAGCACCTGCAGCAGGCGGCGCAGGGTGGCGGTTTTCTGGCGAAAAAACCCTGAAGGGCGGATCAATTCCTGCAGTTGCACCTCATCCAGAGCTGCAAGGGAGTGGGGGGCAAGCACCGCTGCCGCGCGCAGATTATCCAGCGCCATGCGTACATTTTCCCAGCGGGTGTTCTGCGTCAGAATGGCACCCAGAATAACCTCAAAGGGGGTTTGTGCCGGCCACCAGTCCTGCGCCCCATATTCCGCATACAGGCGCCGATACACGTCGTTCAACACCTCTTTCAACGCATGCGCACATGTCTGCGCCGGATTTCCCATGCCTGATTACCTCCTCGGTAAAGTCTTCTCTTTCTACCTGCGAATCCATCTGACTCCCTATGCATTTTTCAGGTAGAAATTCCGTGCACATCCCATGAAGTCCAGCAGCAGCGGTGAAGCATCACACAGGCGCGTCACCATACTGCGCTGGCGCACATTGTCAAACCCTTTGGGGCGATACTCCACCAGTTCTCCACTACCCAGATATCTGGCCACCACCGCCTCAGATACATAGGCTATCCCCCGTACCGCCAGCAGATCTTTACACATCAGCGCATAATCATCACTCATCATGACACCATTGAACTTGCCAACGCTGCCCCCCAATTCAATGAGGTTGCGGCATAACAGATCGTAGCAGCTGCAGCCGTCGCGCCGGGTGAACAGCTTGAAGGGATACAGCGCTTCAAGGGTCACCTCTGTGGCACACAGCCCCAGCTGCGGCGAGCCGACAAACACCATTCGGTCCGGGGGCAGGGGTTCCGACCTGAGGGAGCTGAAATCCTGATCGCACAGATGTTCGACAATAGCGACATCGAATTCACCCGCGCGCAGTCCATCCAGGGCTTGCTGGGGGGTGTTGAACAAAAAGCGTAAATCTTCCACATCCGGATGGGTGACAGAAAACTCATGCAACAGGTCGGGCATGTGTGCCACCCCCGTTGCCATGGTACAGCTGATGGCCAGATTTTTACGCTCCGCCAGCCGTTCCAGTCCGGAGAGCATCGCCTCCTCAAGGGCGATAATCTGGCGCGCCGCCTCCAACACATGCTGCCCCGCTGGCGTGGGTTTGAGCACCGGGCCGGAACGATCAAGCAACTGAACCGCGCAACACGCTTCCATGTTTTTCAACCGCTGCGAAACCGCCGACTGGGTCAGGTGCAGCTTTTCCGCTGCCCTGGAAAAGCTCCCCTGTTCCACCGCCATTATCAGGGTGCGAAGATACTGAGTTTCCATATTGTCTGTCCCGTAGATGCGTGCGTAGCAAGTGGATATCCTGCCGTTTTCAACAAATTCTGTGCAGATTTTATGCGGATGCGCCCCTGGATATGGCCATTTCATGCACCCTTAAGCACCTGCCATAAGCGTTGCTTATGCGGGCATAAGAATCATTCGTTTTACTCTAACATTCGCCAGAAGTATTGTACACAGCGCATCAATGGTGAGAATGCGGTAGCGCGCCTGTGGTTTTGCACACCCGTCGCGCTACATGCACCGGAAATTCCTGGGCTGAAAACACACCCCGCAGCGGAGGCAGATATCCCGCTACTTTCGAGTGTTTCAGACCGGGGATATTTAATTCTTGTAGGAAGAACGGAAGGAGAGAACATGCGAAGGAAGTTCAACACCAAGGCCTCATGGCTGGTGAAGGCCCTTCCCCTGCTACTGGTTCTGGGCGCGTGCGCCACAGGTACCATTCGGGAGAAGATGCTGACGCTACCGGTTATTGAGGGGGCAACCTATACAGGGGCAGATTCCTGCTATGGGTGCCACGACGACATGGCGGGTGAGATGTTTGCCGCATCCACCGGTGAAGATGGTTTCGCCAGAACCATCCACGGACGTCTGGCAGACTGGGAACTGATGGGTGCCGAGCAGGGCTGTGAGGCATGCCACGGCCCGGGGAGCTTGCACGTGGAGAACTACGGTGATCCTGACTATATCATCCGTCCCGCCAAGCTGACTTCGGATCAGGCCTCCGCCATCTGTGTCAAATGTCATACCGATGGCAAACTGATGGATTATGTGCACAGTGAGCACGCCCTGAGCGATGTCGGCTGTGCAGACTGCCACGATATCCATGCCGGTGTAGGCAAATTCAGCCTTAAAGCCAAAGATCCCGAGCTGTGCTACTCCTGCCACCAGGAAGAGCACGCCAAGAGTCACTTCCCCTCAACCCATCCGATTGCCGAAGGCAAGATGAACTGCTCCAGCTGCCACAATGTTCACGGTGCCGTGGGGGAAAGCCTCAACACGGATGAACGTCTCAACGATCTGTGCCTGAACTGCCACACCCGCTACCAGGGGCCATTTGTATTCGGGCATGCCCCGGTGGAAGACGACTGCACTATCTGTCATGACCCGCACGGCAGCGTGGCCAACAATCTGTTGGCACAAAACGAGCCGTTCCTGTGTCTGCAGTGTCATGAAGGACATTTCCACATGACGCGCGCGTCTAACTATTCCGTTGCCCCGGCTGATTTTGCGGCGTACGACAACACCGGCGGACTCTACGATGACCCCAGAAATGTTAACACCAGTGCGGCTGCGCAAGCCAAGGCAGACATCGTCAACGTCCACGGCAGTGAAGGCTTCCAGACCTCGTTCGGCACCAAGTGCACCACCTGCCACAAGGTGGTTCATGGCAGTGACTATCCGTCGCAGCCACTTACCGGCCATGGTCTGACCCGTTAATTTAAAAGGAGGCAATTACTATGAAGCAAAGCCGATTGTGGCTGCTTGCACTGTTGTCTGTTCTGGCGCTGGCGGTCACCACTTCCGTGGCAGCGGCGAGCGCAGAGAATGCCCGCATCAACGGTTTTTGGGAACTGGGGATGAGCGGCATCACCACCGACAACAATGCAGCACGTGTAAATGAGTACAGTTCCGTACGGGACAAAAATGGCGTCGCCCTGGCGCCGAAACTGAACCTTGATCTTCAAGTAGATAAATTTCTGCTCGAAGTTGAGAGTGAAACCAAAGGTCCGCGGGATCAGATGCACGAACTGCGCATCGACGCCGGGCGTATCTTCCGCCTTGAAAGTGGGCTCAACGTTCTGGAGCACCACAAGGACCATGAAACCCTGAGCCAGATGGGTGCAACCGGGCGCGATGATATCGGAGGTTCACAGCCCAGCGTAACCACCGACAAAATCTTCGCAGACCTGATCGAAGCTACCGGGGATCCAAACGTTAGCGTCGGTGGCGCACAGATGAACACCTACGATCCGGCTGAAGCCTGGGCGCAGGAGGTCAGCAACAACTACATTGTTACCCGACGTGAATGGAAAAACGAAGCAGAACTCGTAATTCCGCAACTTCCCAACATCACCTTCAAGGCAGGTTCCAGAATTGAAACCCGTGAAGGGATGGAACAGGCGATTGGTCTATCAAAATGTGATGGATGCCATGTGTCTGCAACCGGAAAAAAAATCGATGAGCGTACCGAAGAATTCACCTTCGGCGCAACGGGTAAATTTGCAATCCTGACCGTTGACTACGAGTATATGAACCGCAACTTCAACGAGGACGCCAACGCCCCGACCCGCTTTTACGATGTAATGCAGAACGGCAGTGCCGCCGATCAGATGCTATACGGTGGCGACACCTATGAATTTGCGCGGACGCCAGATTCAGAAAAAGAAAGTCACATGCTCAAAGCACGTGTGGATCTGCCGCGCGCCACGAGTGTTTCTGCCAGCTATGTAAAATCTGACATTGAAAGCTCTAAAGCATCGACTCAAGGTGATTACATTCTGCAGGGAAGCAACACGTTAAAAAGCGAATACGAGTCTTTTGCGGCGAAACTGGCGACCAAGTTTGGCAAATCTGTCAATTTCTCCCTGCGGGGGAAATATTATGAGATCGATGCAGACAGCAACGCGATCTATTATCCCGCGCGGGAAGCAGCAGACTCTACGGCGTACATCCAGCCTTTTGGATTTACCGACACCTATGGTTCCGCAGAAGCACGTGAAGTCGGTGAAATTGGTGCGGACCTGATGATTCGCCTGGCAAAAGCTACGACCCTGCGTCTTGGCTATGAATATGAAGAAATTGATCGGGACGAAAAAGAGCTCGGAAAAACAGAAACACACACCCTCAAGGCCGCTCTCAAGACGCGGATCAACAAAACCTTGTCGACGCGCATCAGCTATAAATACCAGAACATCGATGAACCCCTGGCTGGTGCCCATGTTGGCATCGCACAGCTCAGCGGCACCCCGGACAGCTTTGGCTCTGGCCTGGTAACCCTACCTACAATTCAGGATGCGTCAGGCAATACCCTGTATTGGAATGATGTATACCCGGCGCGCGACCTCAGCTCCACCAACCTTCCGGAAGATGTGCACGAAGCTAAGTTCAGCACCACCTGGGCACCCGCTGCCAATATGGCTGCTACCGTGTATGCACGTCTGCACTACGAAGAGAACGATAGAGTCAAGTATGAGCAGACCACCATCGTACCGGGGGTAACCTTCTGGTATGCCCCAACCAGCAAGCTCAACCTCACTATGGCGTATAATTTCAGCAAGCAGGATAGCGAAAACCGCGCCTGTGTTGGATGGTACCATGGCTGAGCGAACGATGTATCTTCGGCCCAGTTTGGGTCGATCTGCAGTGTTGCTGAATACGAAACCTATGTACATACCCTCTCACTCAGTGCCAACTATCAGGCAACCCAAAAGTTAAAGCTCAACGCGTCCGTTGTTTACAGCAATGCCGACGACAGCTGGGACTGGGACTTTAGCGAGCGTGACAAAATGTATACTGAAGCAGATGCCTACTCCGGCTCCGGCACCATTCCCCTGGCCCAGAATGGCCTGGAAACTCCGGGTCCATACGCTTCTGTAAACTATGACACCTGGGAGATGAACAACAAGATCGACGGATACTCCGATCTTTCTTATGAGCAGTACTCCTTCACCCTCGGTGGAACCTACAACTTCACCGACGCCTTCTACACCAGCATAGAAGGCACATACGACATCTTCTATTCCGATGAAAAATATGTCTACGGGGATGAGGATGGTAAGGCCTTCAGCGGCTATGTCGCTATCGGCTACAAGTTCTAGGAAGATCTCTTCCTGGTGCGCTAAGCGCAAAAAGCCCCGCAGAGATTCTGCGGGGCTTTTTTTATGAGTCCCCCTCCTTACCTAGGGAGGGGCAGTACAAACCTGCTCCTCAATAAATTTTCTCAACTACATCGCATAACAAATCTGCCACCAGCTGCGGATGAGATACCACCAGGCCGTGCCCGGCCGCGGGGACAATGGTGCACTGCTCAAGCTGCGGGGCCTTAAGGACCCGGTCCTCTTCTCCATGCAGAGCGTACACTGGTGCCGGGATGGGAACATGGGAGTTATATGTTGCCGCCAACACACCCCCGCGCCGCAACGTCTGCGGCGGGGTTTCCAGCAACATGGTCCGGCCCAGCTCGATTTCATCCGGCGCGGCGGCACCAAAGACGGTGCGGAGAAACAGGTCGCTGGCAAGAAATTTACGCACCCATGTAAATGGCAACCTCTGCGCCATCCAGTTCAGCAATGGGGCGACACGCGCCTGTGCGCTGGAGTCAAGCGCACTGCTCAGCAGCACCAATCCGGCGACAGGCTGCGCCCGTGCAATGGCAGCTGCCACCATCCCCCCAAATGAGCACCCGCCGATGATGTCGTGCGGCTGCAGCTCCAGCTGCGCCGCGGTGCGCTGCGCGTAGATCTCCATTGTTTCATCTGCGTGGGGCACAAGCAGGCGTGGAGTGACAAGAGCTGCATCAAGCGCCATGCTGAGCTCCGTACGCTCGGCCTGCAGGCAATGGCGCACCCCTGCATACATCCGCTCATCGGCTGCCAGCCCCGGTAAAAGAATTACTCGCCCCGCTAAGGATACAGGTATATTATGCGGTGCCATCTGCGCTACAGGATCATTTGGGTGTTCTGTTAGCATAAAAGAGATGCTCCTTTGTGATGGTTCAAACACTTCGGCAACGTTTCCATGCCCCTGGAACCTGTTGGACTCTCCAGTTCTTTCACCCCGGAGCATACCATGGATCGCTATGCTGCAAAACAACCAGGTATTCCGCGCTGCAGCAGATGTTTTATGCCTGCCTGGCCCCTGCTTTGACCTGGTGTGCACAGGACCTTGCACCTGGGCGGTCACGCTGCGGTACTGTCTCAAAATTTTTCGTTTGCTCAGGAGCGAAAATACCGCAATAATGGCGCGAAGTAATTTCATTGCGGTACACATCTGCATACAACAGACCTTTTCGCCGAATTAAACCATCTGGTCAGCACAATCAGCTCCTGCAGCTATATACTTTTGTCCGGGCGGCACAAAATCGCTTGACTCCTTTCAGCATATAGTTAAAATGAAATCCATTATCATAATCAACACGAGGTATTGACATGCATTGCTCCATCAGACACCTGCAACTCCACGAAAAGGCCCGCATTGTCTCCATCAGCGCCAGCGGCGAACTTGGGCGCCGTATCCGTGATATGGGGCTGGTTACCGGCACGGAGATAGAGATTGTCGGGCGTGCCCCCCTAAAAGATCCGGTAGCGGTGCGCCTGCGCGGCTTCACCCTGACGTTGCGCAACAACGAAGCCGATCACATCACCGTAGAAAAACTGGAGCCGCCTGCATGAACAAACGCTACCTGGCTTTTGCCGGTAATCCCAACGCCGGTAAGACAACCCTGTTCAATACGATAACCGGCTCACATCAGCATGTGGGCAATTATCCGGGTATCACCGTAGACCGCAAAGAGGGGACTACAACCCTGGACGGCAACAGAATCGACATCGTTGATCTGCCGGGATGTTATTCCCTTACCGCATACACCCAGGAGGAACTGGTGGCACGCCAGGTTCTGGTGGAAGAACGCCCGGACCTGGTGGTGAATGTGGTCGATGCGACCAAACTGGAGCGCCATCTGTACCTTACTATACAGTTCATGGAACTGGGGGTGCCGGTGATGCTCGCCCTGAATATGATGGATGACGTACGCAGCAAAGGGATTCAGATCAATGTCGAGCAGCTGCAGAAAGATCTGGGTTGCCCGGCCGTAGGCACGGTGGCACGCACCGGTGCAGGGAAGGAGGAACTGCTGCGCACCGCAGTTGATTTCGCCATTGAACGTAATGGCACATGGCACCCCCTGACCATCTCCTATGGTCCCGATGTCGATCCCCTGCTGGAGTGCCTGAGCGGCATGATTGAAGAAGCGCAGCTGCTGCAACACAAATACCCACCCCGCTGGATCGCGTTGAAATATATTGAAGGTGACGACAGCATCATTGAACAGGGGCGCACCCTCGCCCCGGAACTTTCACGGCAGATGGAAGCCCGAATCCAGACGCTGCGTGAGCACTGCCTGAAAACACTTAATACCTTTCCTGAAGCGTTAATCGCCGATTATCGCTATGGCTTTATTAATGCCCTGCTGAAAAAGAGTGTAGTGGTAACTCAACCCCCCTCGGCACGCCTGGATCTGACCGACAAGATCGATCAGGTGCTGACCCACAGGGTGATAGGCCCGACGCTGATGCTGGTACTGCTCTACGCCATGTTCCACATCACCTTCACCCTGGGCGAGTATCCTATGGAACTTACCCACAGCTTCTTTGCGCTCCTTGCAGATGGAGCTGCGGCGATCCTCCCGGACGGAATGCTGCAGTCCCTTATTGTGTCCGGGGTTATCGACGGCGTCGGCGGGGTGCTCGGGTTTGTCCCCTTGATAATGATCATGTTCATCATCATCGCTTTTCTGGAAGACTCCGGCTATATGGCGCGCATGGCCTACATGCTTGACAAGGTATTCCGCAGTTTCGGCCTGCACGGCAGCTCGGTAATGCCCTTTATCATTTCGGGCGGGATCGCGGGCGGGTGCGCGGTTCCCGGAGTGATGGCGGCGCGCACCCTGCGCAGCCCGAAAGAGAAGCTCGCTACCATCCTGACCGCACCATTTATGCCGTGTGGCGCCAAAATTCCGGTGTTCCTGCTCCTGATCGGGGCGTTTTTCTCCGAACACCGCGCTGCGGTAATGTTCAGCACCACCCTGGGGGCCTGGGTTATGGCACTCCTGGTGGCGCGTCTGCTGCGCTCCACCATAATTCGCGGCGAATCAACCCCCTTTGTGATGGAGTTGCCCCCCTACCGCCTCCCCACTCTGCAGGGTGTACTGATCCACATGTGGGAGCGCACGTGGGAATATATCAAAAAAGCCGGAACCGTAGTCCTGGCCATCTCTGTTCTTATTTGGGCCGCCATGACTTTCCCGGGGCTGGATGCCACACAAGAGGAGCAATTCACCTCCACGCGCTTGGAGCTGGAACAACGCCTCAGCAGCGCGACAACCCCCGCGCAACAAAAACAGATCTACACCGCGCTGGAAGAGCTTGAGCACACCCAGGGCCTTGCGGCATTGAAACATTCAGCTGCCGGGCGGTTGGGGCAGATGCTCGAACCACTCACATCACTGGCGGGCTTCAATTGGCGCACCAACATCGCCCTTATCGGTGGGGTCGCAGCCAAAGAAGTTATTGTTTCCACTCTGGGTACCGCCTATTCCCTGGGAGAGACTGATGTTGATGACAGTAGCAGCCTGATGGCCAGAATCCAAAAGGATCCCGACTGGAATCGCGCCACCGCAATCAGCGCAATCATCTTCGTCCTCCTCTACGCTCCGTGCTTTGTCACCATTGTGGTAATGGCGCGAGAATCCAGCTGGGGCTGGGCGCTGTTTGCCCTGACATTCAACACCACCCTCGCCTTTGTGCTGGCCTGTGCAGCGTATCAGGGTGCGCTGCTTGTTCTGTAAAACTCTCCCACTGGCAGAGCCCTTTACACAGCAAAATACTTCGGATTATGCGCACATTTTTTCCTAGACATGGATAGCAAACCATGTATATTGATGCGCAATCAATAAATAAGGGGACTGGGGACAGCCCCTGATAGAAACCTTACTCAAGGAGGAACAACAATGGCTCACGTAATTTCAGACGATTGCACCAGCTGCGGCGCATGTGTAGATTCTTGCCCGGTAGAAGCAATTTCCGAGGGTGATGACAAGTACGTAATCGACGCAGACACTTGCACCGATTGTGGCGCTTGTGTCGACACCTGCCCAGTAGGCGCTATCGACGAAGCCTGATTCAGGCGGGCAAGACACAAATTGAAAAAAGGCAGGAGCTTAAATGGAGGCTTCTGCCTTTTTTCATTTCAGCTTTTATAGTAAAGTCGCGGATATGTTCACATCTTTTATGTGTCCTGGCTCCTCTTGCGTATCTGTGTAAATAACTTACCCTGGCTGTGCAACCATGTCTGACTTTCCGGTGCGTGAAATGAAACTTATCCGTTCGGTGGTGCAAGCCCTCAACTCTCTTGAGGATATGCAGGCACAGCACCGCTGCGATCTGGAGGCACCTTTCAGCGGCTCTTTGCATCTGCGCGGCTCATGGGGGCAGACTTCCCATCCGATTTGCACCGCCTGGCGCATTGGCAAAAAACAGGCCCACCTGCTGATCTTTCAGTTACAGGCGCTGCGGCAGCAACAACCGCTCCTGCTGGCAGACTACATTTCAGCGCCACTGGCACAGCGCCTCACCAGCGCCCAGATTCAGTTTGTGGACGCAGCGGGCAACGGGTTTATCCATGCACCACCCTTGTACTTCAACCGCAGCGGCAACAAACCGGCCCAAACCTCCCCACTGGCGAACCGCTGCGTCCAGAGCGCGGGGTTGCGCATCCTCTACCAGCTGCTGCAGCACCCGGAGTTGGCACCGCGCACCTATCGGGAGATCGCCGCCGCAGCCGCTGTTGCCCTTGGCAGCGTGGGGCCGGTACTTAAAGAGCTGCAACGCAAAAAAATCCTCAGTCCCCCCACCGCAAAACAACGCTTGGTCCGCAACCATGCCGGACTGCACCAGCTGTGGGAGTCTTCGTTTCTCCACAAATTGCGCCCCCGCCTGCAGATTGAGCGCTGCTCCCCCCCCCACCCCTGGAACGCCGCCTCACTGCCTTCGCTGATTCAAACCAGCAGGCTGAGCGAGGAGGTACTTCTCGGCGGAGAACTGGCGGCGTCTTTTTACTGTGACCACGTACATGCCCACAGAGCGGCCCTGCATGTTGAGCGCAGCAAAGCGTTGAAACTTATGCTCCAGCTGCGCCTGACCCCTGCTCCTGACGGCTGCATTGACGTGGTAGCAAACTTTTCTCCCTCCAGCGCATACCCGCAGCGCTCCGCAGAAGGTCTCCAGCTGGCAGAACCGTATCTCGTGCATGCCGAGCTGATGGACTCCGGTGCGGAACAGCACCACCTTGCGCAGGATCTGGCACGCACCTATTTCCCTTTTTAGCCATTTTATCCCCTCTTTTTATAAAGGGTTGCCATGCTTCACCGTATTATGTTGTTACTCGCCACCAATTTCGGCCTCGGTTACAGTCGCAAGGCCCCCGGCACCGTTGGGACCCTGGCCGGCATTCCGGTTTTTTATGTTGTGGCCTCCTGCCCCGCCGGAATTGCAATCCTCCTCTGGGGGGCTATTATGGTGGTCGCGTTCTGGAGTGCGGCCGTAGCTGGACGCCATTTCGGCGTGGTAGACGACGGCCGGATTGTAATTGATGAACTGGTTGGCTACCTCACGACCGTGCTGCTGCTCCCCTTCAGCTGGAGCACGGCCCTACTGGCGTTTATCCTGTTTCGGTTCTTCGATATTGTGAAAGTTTTCCCGGCTAACTGGTTCGATACCAAGGTAAAAAATGGATATGGCGTCGTACTCGATGATGTGGTTGCCGGAATTTACGCCGCCATCGTCCTGCGATTCTGCCTCTATTTTTTCCAGTAAACAGTGGCGTTTGGCGTTCTGAAGCGAGGATGAACACATGAATATCGTCTATATCAGCATTGGCAATGAACTCTTGAATGGTCAGATTACCGACACCAACAAACAATGGCTCGGGCGCGCGCTGGATGAAGCGGGATACCCCCTGACAGAAGCCGTTACCGTCGGAGATGACAGCGCCAGAATCCGCGCCACCATTGAGTACTACATCGCTGCCGGATATGTCATTATCACCTCAGGCGGTCTGGGCCCGACTGGAGATGACATTACCGCCCGCGCTGTGGCGCAGGCCTTCCGGCTGCGTCTGGTGCTGCACGATGACGCCCTGGAGATGGTGCGTGGATTTTTTCGGCGCAGGGGCAAACCCTGCCCCCCGGGGAACGAAAAACAGGCGCTGCTGCCCCAAAAAGCACAGGCGCTGGAAAACCTCTGTGGAACGGCACCCGGATTTTATCTGCGCTCCAACGACATCCCAGCTTTTTTCCTCCCCGGGGTGCCGCAAGAAATGCAGACCATGTTCGCACGCCAGGTGCTGCCGCGGCTCCGCACCAGCATCCCGGCGCAAGAAAGAGTTCCTGCCAAAACTCTGTACACCTTTGGGCTCCGCGAAGCTGAGCTGGAGCAGCGTCTGAGCCGGCTGATTTTTAAAGATGAGGTACGGCTAAGCTATCGCCTGGATGGCCCTCAGGTTCTGGTCAGAATCGAGGCTCTTAGCGGAGGCGGCAACGCCCTTGACGCTGCCGGCGCTCTCATTGCAGATGAGCTCGGTCTGTTTCTGCTGGGGGAAGAGCACGCAACCCTGCCGGAAGCGGTAGCCATGGCACTGCGCCACGCGGAGCTGCATTTGGCTCTAGCCGAGTCCTGTACCGGCGGGCTGATAGCCAAACTCCTTACCGATCAGCCCGGCAGTTCCACCTTTCTGGAACGCAGCGCCGTTGCATATGCGAATTCAGCAAAACGTGATATGCTCGGCGTCCCGGTTCAGGTTTTAATGCAACATGGTGCCGTAAGCCGCGCATGTGCCGCAGCTATGGCCCGCGGGGTACGCCAGCGCGCCAAGACAGATATAGCTCTGGCGGTTACCGGTATCGCCGGCCCCGACGGCGGGAGCGCAGAGAAACCAGTGGGGACGGTATTTATCGCCCTGGCCACGGCAAAGAACACAGAGGTAAGAGACTTCACCTTCAGCGGCGACCGCACCACCGTGCGGGAGCGGACCGCCTATGCCGCCCTCGACTGGATCAGGCGTGTGGCCCTGCAGCAAACCCAGGCCCCACAGGTTCAATGCTGAGGGGCAAAGAGGGGGACCCAAGGGGAACAAGCGCGCAGTATCAAGGTTGTGCTTGAAAGCGCCGTGCTGCTGTGCTATCGGTTAAAATCAGCCTGCACACGCTTGTGAACCCCCACACGCTTGTGAACCACTTGTGCTTGAATCCCCGTTGAGTAACGTCGGGCTTCAACATGCCGTGGCGGCGCAGGATTCCCTGGCTATAAAAAAATTCAGCAGATCCATCTTTTAACACTTACATTTAATCTTACAGGAGCACTCCCGCGATTATGGCAGTAGACAACAGAGATCAAGCCATTGACTTGGCCATGGGCCAAATAGAAAAGCAGTTCGGCAAAGGAAGCATCATGCGCCTTGGCGGCGACAACGTCATGCGCGATATCGCCACCATCCCCACCGGCTCTCTAGGGCTGGATATTGCGCTGGGGATTGGGGGGATCCCGCGTGGGCGCGTAGTTGAGCTGTACGGACCGGAATCCTCCGGCAAGACCACCCTCGCCCTGCATATTATCGCCGAAGCACAAAAAAAGGGGGGGATTGCTGCGTTTGTGGATGCCGAGCACGCTCTGGATATCCACTATGCGCGCAAACTCGGGGTTCTTGCCGATGACCTGCTGGTGTCACAGCCGGACACCGGTGAGCAGGCGCTGGAGATCGTCGAAGTGCTGGTACGCAGTGGTGCCATCGATGTGCTGGTGGTGGACTCCGTAGCCGCCCTGGTTCCCCGCGCTGAAATTGAAGGGGAGATGGGCGATTCCCACATGGGACTGCAGGCCCGTCTTATGTCACAGGCGCTGCGCAAACTCACAGGGACCATCAGCAAGTCGAACTGCAGCGTAATTTTCATCAACCAGATTCGCATGAAGATCGGGGTGATGTTCGGCAATCCGGAGACCACCACCGGGGGGAACGCCCTCAAATTCTACTCCTCCGTCCGCATGGATATCCGCAAGATAGCCACCCTGAAGCACGGGCAGGACGTCGTTGGCGGACGCACCAGAGTCAAGGTGGTAAAGAACAAAACCGCGCCGCCCTTCAAGGATGCCGAGTTCGACATCATGTACGGGGAAGGAATTTCCAAGGTTGGCGAGCTTGTTGATCTCGGCGTCATCAATGAGATTGTGGATAAGAGCGGCGCCTGGTACTCATGTAATGGGGAGCGAATCGGCCAGGGGCGTGAAAACGCCAAGATTTACCTGAAAGAGCATCCGGAGATGGCGCATAATATCGAACAGCAGATCCTGGAACTATATGGATTGTCCCAGCTTGAGCCAAGCAAGAAAGAACCTGAGGCGGTGTAGCACCATGGAACTCAACGATATCCTGGCCATGGCGATAAAGTTCAAGGCATCGGACGTACATATCAAGGTAGGGCTGCCCCCGGTGTATCGCATTGACGGCACCCTGCGCCCGTTGCCCAATGCGCCGCGCCTCACTCCGGAAGTGATCCGCAAGATGACCTTCGCCATGCTCACGGAACATCAGCACGAAGTGTTCGAAAACAAGAATGAAATTGATCTGGCCTACGGGATTCCGGGCCTTGGACGCTTCAGGGTCAATATGTTTACCCAGCGCGGTTCCATCTCTGCGGTATTGCGTACCATCCCTTTTAATGTCTCCACTCTGGAGGAATTAAACCTGCCGCCGATAATCAAAAAGATTACCCAGAACAAGCGCGGCCTGGTGCTGGTTACCGGAACCACAGGTTCCGGCAAATCAACCACCTTGGCCAGCATGATCGATGCGATCAACTCCAACCGCACCGAACATATCATCACCATTGAGGACCCCATTGAGTTTCTCCATCGCGACAAAAAAAGTATTATCAATCAGCGTGAGCTCGGAGTGGATACTGAGAGCTTTGCCGGCGCGCTTAAATCATCCCTGCGCCAGGACCCGGATGTAATCCTCGTGGGTGAGATGCGTGACTTCGAAACCATCGACACCGCCCTGACTGCGGCTGAAACGGGGCACCTGGTGCTCTCCACCCTCCATACAGTCGATGCGCAGGAAACCGTAAACCGCATAGTGGGGGTATACCCCCCCTATCAGCAGCGCCAGATACGTCTGCAGCTCTCCTCCCTGTTGCAGGGGGTAATATCCCAGCGCCTGGTTCCACAGGCAGATGGCAAGGGGCGGGTACCAGCGGTTGAGGTGATGGTTTCAACTGCGCGGGTGCGCGAACTGATTGACGACAAAGAAAAAACCAAGCTGCTGCGCGATACCATCCAGAATGGCTATGACTCCTATGGCATGCAGACCTTTGATCAATCCCTGATGAAGCTGCTCAACAACGAACTTATCACCTACGACGAAGCTCTGCGTCAGAGCAGCAACCCGGACGACTTCAAACTCAAGTACTCGGGAATCTCCTCAACTTCAGACCTGAGCTGGGATCAATTCAATAAAGATGAGAATCCCAGCATAGAAAATTAAATGGAGGGCGCGAACGCAGCATACGCGCACGCTCTGCGCCTGTTGAGTGTCCGCGCCCGCAGCGCCGCAGATCTGCGCAGGCGCCTGGGCAGAAAAGACTACCCGCAAGCACAGGTAGACGCAGCTATTGCACGCTGCCGCGAACTGGATTATATAAATGACCGCCGCACTGCGGGTGAACGTGCTAGAACCCTTACCCGCAGCGGCAAAGTGGGGCCACGCATCCGCCTGGAGTTGCGCAAAGAGGGGTTTGCAGAGCACGACATAGAGGCTGCGGTGGCGGCCAGCGCCGCACAGTACGATGAACGCGCCGTTCTGGCTGAAGTTTTTGCGCGCCGTTTCGGCACAGACGCCGCAGCCTTACACGATTCGCGTCAACGCCGCCGGATAGTAAACTATCTGCAGCGCCGTGGCTTTGCCCTGAATATAATATTTGACCACATAAACGAAAGGCAGAACGATCCTTATGCTGAGCACGAATGAGATCCGCGCCCGTTTTTTGCGCTACTTTGAGGAACACGGGCACCAGATTGTCGCGTCATCATCCCTTATTCCACATAATGACCCGACCCTGTTGTTCACCAATGCGGGGATGAACCAGTTTAAAGACTGTTTTCTGGGCAATGAAAAACGTCCTTACGTGCGTGCGGCATCGGTGCAGAAATGTGTCCGTGCCGGGGGTAAACATAATGATCTGGAAAACGTGGGGCGCACCGCCCGCCACCACACATTTTTTGAGATGCTGGGCAATTTCTCCTTCGGCGATTACTTCAAAAAGGAAGCAATCGCACTGGCATGGGAATTCCTCACCGAAGAGCTGAACCTCGACAAGAGCCGCCTGTATGTCACCGTCTTTGACGATGATGATGAAGCTGCGCAGCTCTGGCATACACAGGAGGGGGTACCGCACGAACGGATCTACCGGTTTGGCGAAGCGGATAACTTCTGGTCCATGGGTGATACCGGCCCCTGTGGCCCCTGCACCGAAATCTTCTGGGATAACGGCCCCGGCGTGGGTTGCTGCGAACCCGACTGCGCCGTCGGCTGCGATTGTGATCGCTACATGGAGATCTGGAACAATGTGTTCATGCAGTTTAATCGCAGTAAAGATGGCGCACTCACGCCGCTGCCGAAACCTTCGGTCGACACCGGCATGGGGCTGGAACGCATCAGTGCAGTTATGCAGGGGGTCAGCTCCAACTATGACACAGATAACCTCCGCCTGCTGCTCGACCACATTGCCCAGCTGGCCGGAAAAAAATATGGCGCGGAGGCAGAACAGGATGTCTCCATGCGCGTCATGGCAGACCACAGCCGGGCGGCCGCATTCCTGATCGCCGACGGCGTGCTCCCTGCCAACGAGGGACGCGGTTATGTCCTGCGCCGCATCATGCGCCGGGCCATGCGCCACGCGAAGATGCTGGGGTTTGAAGAACCAGTGCTGTTTAAAACCGCCGCCTTTGTGCTCGACAGTATGGCGCAGGCATATCCGGAAGAGGCCAAACGCAAGGCCTTTGTCATCAACGTTATCATCAACGAAGAGGAGCGTTTTATCCAGACCCTGGATAATGGGCTGCGCATCCTCACCGAGGAAATTGAAAAGCTCAAACAGCGGGGCGCCGTCGAGATTCCGGGCGCGGTAGCGTTCAAGCTCTATGACACCTTTGGCTTTCCCCTTGATTTAACCGCTGACATTGTGGAAAAAGATGGCTACAGCGTGGATGAAGCTGGATTCAAGCGCTGCATGGAAGAGCAGCGGCGCCAGGCACGGGAACACTGGAAGGGCTCAGGCGAAGAGGGGATCGCCACCATCTACCGGCAACTCGCCGAGGAGGGGGTCAGCAGCGAATTCAGCGGCTACACCAAAACCGAGGACTACGGCAGCGTTGTTGCCATCCTGAAGGATGGAAAGCGGGTAGATAGCGCCAGAAGCGGGGACAAGGTAGAGATTTTCACCTCTATCACCCCCTTTTACGGTGAATCTGGGGGACAAAGCGGCGATCGTGGCTGGATGAAGTCCGCCACCGCCACCGCGCGGGTCGATAACGCCGTGCGGGTGCTGCCCGGGTTAATCTCTCATTTGACTGAAATTGAGCACGGCAGCATCCACCTCGGCGACAACCTTGAACTCCGCATTGATACCGCCAGGCGTCAGGCTGCGTGCCTTAACCACAGTGCCACCCATATTCTGCAGGCGGTGCTGAGTAAAATCCTCGGCGATCACGTCCAACAGGCGGGCTCCCTGGTAACTCCGGAGCGGCTGCGCTTTGATTTTACCCATTTCTCCCCTTTAAGCAAAAAGGAATTATGGCAGATCGAGGATGAGGTCAACCGCAGTATCCGGGCCAATCGCAGCGTCAGCACCGAAGTAATGGAGACGGAGGAAGCCGTTGCCGCCGGCGCCAAAGCACTGTTCGGAGAAAAATACGCCGACAAGGTGCGGGTGGTGCAAATGGGTGACTTAAGCATGGAGCTGTGTGGTGGTACCCATGTGTCCGCCAGTGGAGACATTGGGCTGTTCAAGATCATCCAGGAGTCCGGCATCGCCGCCGGAGTGCGCAGAATTGAGGCGGTAACCGGAGATAAAGCCCTGGAAGAGGTACACAAACACCAGCAGCTGGTTGACAATGTGGCCGCCCTGGCAAAAACTGACCCCAGCCGGCTGCAGCAACGGATAGAAAAACTGCTGGAACAGCAAAAAGAGCTGGAACGCGAAATTGAAACCCTGCAGGATCGGCTCGAAGCGGATCGCGCCGCCGAGATGGCACAGGATATCCGCAAAGTGGGCGATATTGAGCTGCTCATCGCCCGCCTGGATGGTCTCGACGGCAAGCAGCTGCGCGAGCAGAGCGATAAACTGCGCGACCAGCTCCAATCCGGCATCATCGTTCTGGCCGGAGCCCATGCGGAGAAGGTGGCACTGCTGGTAGCGGTGAGTACCGACCTGCATGGGCGCATCAAAGCCGGAGAGATCATAAAGCCCCTGGCCGAAATGATCGGCGGGCGCGGGGGCGGACGCCCTGATCTGGCTCAGGCTGGCGGCTCAGAGGTGAGCAGCATTGATGCCATGTTGGAGCAGGCTCCAACATTGATTGAACAGATACTGCAGGAGGGTTAACGCGTTCTACCCGGCATCTACGGCAGGGGCAAAAAATTTTTTGCCCCTCCAAACTAAATAGACCCGCTCCCACAACAGCAAACATACAACAGGATCATTCATGTTCAAAGGTACAACTATATTGGCGGTCCGTTCCGCAGAAGGGGTAGCCATGGCCGGTGATGGCCAGGTAACCATGGGGCATACGGTGATGAAACACAGCGCCTGCAAACTGCGGCGGATGCACGATGACAAGATCATCGGCGGTTTTGCCGGCAGCACTGCGGATGCCTTCACCCTGTTTGAGAAGTTTGAAGCCAAGCTGCAGGAATTTCAGGGCCATCTGGCGCGCGCGGCGGTCGCCTTGGCCAAGGAGTGGCGCAGTGACCGCGTCTTGCGCAAACTCGAAGCCCTGCTGCTGGTGGCCGACAAAAACCAGACCCTGGTGATCTCCGGTGTCGGTGATGTCATTGAATCTGACGACGGCGTGGCCGCCATTGGTTCCGGCGGAGCCTATGCGCAGGCCGCGGCGCGGGCGCTATTGCGCAATACCAACATGGCTCCAGCGGACATCGCCACCGAAGCGATGAAAATTGCGGCTGAAACCTGTATCTACACCAACGACCACATAAATATGGAAATCCTGTGATGAATAACCTGACCCCACGCGAGATAGTTTCTGAACTCGATCGCTACATCATCGGCCAGAACGATGCCAAACGCGCCGTAGCTGTAGCGCTGCGCAGCCGCTGGCGGCGCCAGCAGGTGGCCGCAGATCTGCGGGATGAGATCTCTCCCAAAAACATCATTATGATCGGCCCCACCGGGGTGGGAAAAACCGAAATAGCGCGCCGCCTGGCGAAACTGGCCCAGGCCCCGTTTGTCAAGGTAGAGGCGAGTAAATTCACCGAAGTGGGATATGTCGGGCGCGATGTGGAGAGCATGGTCCGTGACCTGCTCGAACTCGCCATCACCATGGTGCGCGCCGAGGAGACCGACAACAAACGGCTCCAGGCAGAAGATCAGGCGGAAGAAAAAATTCTTGACCTGCTGCTGCCGGGCAGCCCCCACGCCTTGGACAAGGCGGAGGAGACGGAAGGATCAACCCGGGACAAAATGCGGCGCCTGCTGCGCCTGGGTGAACTGGAGCAGCGCTTTGTGGAGCTTGAAACTGAAGAATCCACCATGCCCGCCATGGAGGTGATGACCCCACCCGGCGCCGAAGAGATAGGGTTCAACCTCAAAGATATGTTTGGCAACCTGTTCCCGAAAAAGACCACCCGGCGTCGCATAAAGGTCGAAGATGCCCGCGAAATTCTTATCGACCAAGAAGCACGCAAGCTGGTGGACATGGATGAAGTGCACACCCTGGCACGCCAGCGCACCGAGCAGAACGGCATCATCTTTATCGATGAAATTGACAAGATTGCCAGCACTGGAGGGGGTCACGGACCCGAAATATCCCGTGAAGGGGTGCAACGCGATATCCTCCCCATCGTTGAGGGGAGCACGGTAAACACCAAGTACGGGCCGGTGAAGACCGACCACATTCTGTTCATTGCTGCCGGCGCATTTCACGTGGCCAAGCCGTCTGATCTTATTCCAGAGTTGCAGGGGCGCTTTCCCATCCGGGTGGAACTGAACAGCCTGACGGAAGAGGACTTCTTTCAGATCCTCACCGAGCCGCGCAACGCCCTGATCAGCCAGTACAGCGCCCTGATGAAAACCGAAGGGTTGACTCTGAATTTTAGCGATGCTGCCATTCGGGAGATGGCCGCTATCGCGGCCAAGGTCAACGAGCAGACCGAAAATATCGGGGCGCGGCGGCTGTACACCATCATTGAAAAGCTCCTGGAAGAGATCTCCTTCGACGCTCCAGAACTCCAGGAAAAGAACATTGAAATTGACACGGAGATGGTCCGTGCGCGCCTGGAAAAAATCGTTGCCAGCGAGGATCTGTCCCGCTTTATTCTTTAACACCCTCCGCGCATGGAGCGCATGTGCCCATACATGCAGCGGCATGCGCAGAACAGCATAGGAGTGTAGCCCCGTGCAGGAGCTGATCAACAAAGCCAATATTCTCATGGAAGCACTGCCCTACATGCAGCGCTTTTACGGCAAAACTATCGTAATAAAATATGGCGGCAACGCCATGGTGGAGGAACACCTCAAGCGCGGGTTCGCCCATGACATTATCCTCCTCAAGCTCATCGGCATCAACCCGGTGGTGGTGCACGGGGGAGGACCGCAGATCGGCAAGGTGCTGGAACAGATGGGGCGCAAGACCAACTTTGTCCAGGGGATGCGCGTCACCGATTCGGAAACCATGAATGTGGTGGAGATGGTTCTGGGCGGAAAGGTCAATAAAGAAATTGTGGGAAACATCAACCGCGCCGGTGGGCGCGCCGTCGGGCTATCCGGCAAGGACGGGAATCTGATTATGGCGCATAAACTGGAGATGACCATGGTTAATCCCGCGACGCTGACGCCGGAGATCGTGGATGTCGGCATGGTCGGTGAGGTGGACTGCGTCAACCCGGAAGTGCTCAGGGCGTTGGAACAGAACAATTTCATCCCGGTTATCGCCCCCATCGGGGTTGGCCCCGACGGTGAAACCTACAACATCAACGCCGATCTGGTTGCCGGACGGGTGGCGGGAGCGCTGCAGGCCGAAAAGCTGATGCTCCTCACCGATGTGGCAGGGGTGCTGGATAAAGAAGGTAACCTTATCTCCACCATAG
>CAYUJC010000039.1:0-23936 GCA_964444945.1 uncultured Desulfuromonas sp. | reverse complement strand
GTTCTCCAGGTTTGCGCGTGCGCTGTACAGAGAGCAGGTGTGGCCAGCTCAGGGTTGCGGTCATCGGATGATTCTCCTTGGTTTGGCCATTTGCGGATATTTAAATTGTACGGACAATTGTAGGGGGCACGGCGCGCCGTGCCCCTTTCGCGAATTGCCCTTCAACATGAATTACCCCTACGGCTCCACAACCCGGCAGATCAGAGGATGCGGCTGTGATACTCCTGCAGGCTGCGTACCTCACCTTCCCCCTTGCGCCGGGCCTCTATCCCTTGGGCGGCGGCGATGGCGGCGGCGATGGTGGTCATGTAAGGGACCTTGTATTTTATTGCGGCTTTGCGGATATAGGAGTCGTCATGACTGCCCTGGCGCCCTGCGGGGGTGTTTATCACCAGCTGAATTTCACCATTAGTGACGGCATCGGTTATGTTCGGGCGCCCTTCATGAAGCTTAAAGATGGTTTCCACTTTTAAGCCTTTTTCGTGCATAAATGCAGCGGTTCCCGCGGTGGCTACCACCGTGAAGCCCAGCGCCAGAAATTGACGCGCGACTTCGATGGAACCAACCTTGTCTTCTTCCGCCACGGTTATGAGGACCCGCCCTTCCTGAGGCAGCCGCCCTCCCGCCGCATTCTGCGCCTTGAAGAACGCCAGCCCGTAGCTATCCGCCAGCCCCAGAACCTCGCCAGTGGAGCGCATCTCCGGCCCCAGCACCGGATCGACTTCGGGGAACATATTGAACGGGAACACCGCTTCCTTGACCCCAAAGTGAGAGATCTTGCCCGACTTCAGGTGCATATCCGCAAGTTTCTTGCCCAGCATCAGTTCTACGGCGATTTTGGGCATGGGGATGTTGCACACCTTCGATACCAGCGGAACCGTGCGGCTCGCACGCGGGTTGGCTTCGATGATGTACACCTTGTCGTGTGCAATGGCGTACTGAATGTTCATCAGCCCCACAACCCCCATCTCAACCGCAATGCGGCGCGTGTACTCTTCGATGGTCTGGATGTGGCGCGCCGCAATGTTTATGGGTGGAATAACGCAGGCGGAGTCCCCTGAATGTACTCCGGCCATCTCGATGTGTTCCATCACCGCCGGGACAAAGGCATCAGTGCCGTCACAGATGGCGTCGGCTTCAGCTTCAATGGCATTTTCCAGGAAACGGTCAATCAGAATGGGGCGCTCGGGGGAAACCACCACAGCCTTGTCCAGATAGGTGCGCAATTCATCTTCGGCGTGCACAATCTCCATGGCGCGCCCACCCAGTACATACGATGGGCGCACGATCAGCGGATAGCCAATCCGCGCGGCTATATCCAGCGCCTGCGCCAAGGTGCTCGCCATGCCCGATTCGGGCTGCGGAATATGGAGTTTCTCCATCATGGCATTGAATTGATCGCGATCTTCAGCCTGATCTATGGTCGCCGGTGAGGTGCCGATGATGGTGACCCCGGCGGCTTCGAGCTCCGCTGCGATATTAAGGGGAGTCTGGCCACCGAATTGCACCACAACCCCTTCGGGCTGTTCTTTGGCATAGATGGAGAGGACGTCCTCCACCGTCAGAGGCTCGAAGTAGAGTTTATCCGAGGTGTCGTAATCGGTGGAAACTGTCGAGGGATTGCAGTTGACCATGATTGTTTCGTAGCCGGCCTCGCGCAGCGCCATAGCGGTGTGGACACAGCAGTAGTCGAACTCGATCCCCTGGCCGATGCGGTTCGGGCCGCCGCCCAGGACCATAATCTTTTTACGGGTGCTGGCGTGTACTGTATCGGGGACGTTATAGCTGGAATAGTAATAGGCGGCGTCTTCCACCCCGCTGACCGGTACTGCTTCCCACGCCTGTCCCATATCCAGCTCCAGACGGCGGATGCGTATCTGTACTTCCGGGAGTTGCAGCAGCTGGCCTAAGTATTTATCCGCAAAGCCGTCGCGCTTAGCCTGGCGCAGCAGTTCGTCCGGTGGCAGCCTTCCGGTGTGTTTAAGCAACTGCTCTTCAAGTTCCACCAGTTCGCGCATCTGCTGCAGAAACCAGGGTTTGATATAGGTGCGCTGAGCCAGGGTGTCGATATCCGCCCCTTTGCGCAGGGCCTCATAGATGAGGAAATGGCGTTCGCTGGAAGGTTCCGCCAGTTTCTGCATCAGCGCATCCAGACTTAAGCTGTTGAAGTTAGAGGCAAAACCAAAGCCGTAGCGATCAATTTCCAGTGAACGAATCGCCTTCTGCATCGCCTCTTTATAGTTTTTGCCGATGCTCATCACTTCACCAACGGCGCGCATCTGGGTCCCGAGTTTGTCCTGCACCCCCTTGAATTTCTCAAACGCCCAGCGCGCGAATTTGACCACCACATAGTCACCGCTGGGGGTGTATTTATCCAGGGTGCCATCGCGCCAGTATGGAATTTCATCCAGGGTGAGGCCGACGGCCAGCTGCGCCGAGATCAGGGCGATGGGGAACCCCGTCGCCTTGCTCGCCAGGGCGGAAGAACGTGAAGTGCGCGGGTTGATCTCTATCACGATGATTCGCCCACTGGTGGGGTGGTAGGCAAACTGGACATTGGTGCCACCAATAACCCCGATGGCATCTACAATGGCGTAGGCGTGGCGCTGCAGGCGCGCCTGCACTTCGGCGGCGATGGTGAGCATGGGGGCGGTGCAGAAAGAATCGCCGGTGTGGACCCCGACGGCATCCACATTCTCAATAAAGCAGACGGTGATCTTCTGCCCTTTGGCATCACGCACCACCTCCAGTTCCAGCTCTTCCCATCCCATGATGGACTCTTCAATCAAAACCTGGCTTACCGGGCTTAAGGAGAGCCCCCTGGAGACAATATTTTCGAACTCTTCGAGGTTGTAGGCAAAACCCCCACCCGTGCCCCCCATGGTGTAGGCAGGGCGGATCACCACCGGCAGACTGATCTCCTTGAGGACCTCTTTCGCTTCGGCCATGGTGTTGGCGATGGCACTGCGCGCCATCTCTATCCCCAGACCGTCCATGGTGGTTTTAAAGATATCCCGGTCCTCGCCCCGCTCGATAGCGCGCAGATTGACTCCGATCACTTCCACCCCATACTGATCCAGAATGCCGCGCCGCTCCAGTTCCATGGCAAGGTTGAGTGCGGTCTGCCCGCCGAGATTGGGGAGGAGGGCGTCGGGGCGCTCGCGCTTGATGATCTCGCCGATAACTTCGGGGGTGAGGGCTTCAATATAGGTGATATCCGCCATGTCTGGATCGGTCATGATGGTCGCCGGGTTGGAATTCACCAGGAGGATTTCGTACCCGAGGTTCCGCAGAGCTTTGCACGCCTGGGTCCCGGAGTAATCAAATTCGCACGCCTGGCCGATGATGATAGGGCCGGAACCGATGATGAGAATCTTGTGGATATCGTTGCGCTTGGGCATTAACCCTCTCCTTAAACATGGTGGTAATGGATACGTGTGCCATATGGCAATTTCTGACCTGCTGCACTATGCCAAAAAGTGCCACTTCTTACAAGTAGTGCGTGGCCGGTGGGGGAAGGATTTATCCTCCTGCACGGGATGGAAGATTCATCCGCAGCTGGGTTTGGTGTTTTCAGGGGAAAGGTGGTAGCCAGAAAAATGCGTTGATGGGATGGCTCAAGGGAGAAACAGGTCAAACCCTTTAGTGGCGGCGGCGGGGTCGGCTGCGGCAAAGATCGCGGAGATCAGCGCGATCCCGGCGGCTCCTGCTTGCTGCACTTCCGTTTGCTTTCGTGCGCTTATCCCCCCTAAGGCAAAGACCGGGATTGTTACCGCCGTACACACTTCACGCAGGCGCTCTATCCCTTGTGGCTGGCCATATGCAGCCTTGGAGGGGGTGTGAAATACCGGGCTGAAGGTGATGAAGTCGGCACCGTCCTGCGCTGCCCTCAGGGCGCGGGGCAGGCTGTGGGTGGAGACTCCGATCAGTTTGGTGGTGCCCAGCAGCCCGCGCGCGGTTGTTACATCCATAGACTGCTCGGTCAGGTGGACGCCATCGGCATCCGCAGCCAGGGCGATATCTACCCGATCGTTTACGAGTAACTTCGCCCCATAGCGTGCCGTCAGGGTGCGCAACTGCCGTGCCAGGAGGAGCAGTTCTTTGGGCGTCAGATCCTTCTCGCGCAGCTGCACCGCTCTTACCCCGCCCCGCAGTGCCGCTTCAACCGCACTGTGCAGGGTGAATCCGGCGGCGCATTGATGCCGATCCGTTATAAGGTAGAGGCTGAAATCGATGTGCATGGTGTATTCCTGACCCTTGGGTAAACCGATGAGAGATGCGATAAGAGATGGCGTGGGGGCGGTGTAAGGGCGGTGTAAGGGCGAAAAATTTTTCGCCCCTACGTGGGTATACCCCATGTCACCGGCGCATCCACATCGCGGTTTAGAAAAGCACCGTCCCAGTCTTTCCACACCGCTTCTAAGCCCTTGGCGCGGATGATGGTGCTCATCCCTTCGGGGGTGCGGTCGTCATCAATGGCAAATTGCTCAGTGGCTGCGGTATCTTTGCTGTGTCCGCCTGGAGCCGTGCACGAACCTGCGCTCATGTGGGTGATTCCCAACGGCATCAGGTTGTCGCGCAGGGTTGCGCTCTCCCGCGTGGACAGGTAGAGCCCTGCGTCGGGCAGCAACAGGCGCATGGCGCACAACATCTGCACCAGCTGCGCATCGCTGACCATTTCCAGTGGCGCAAACCCGCCGTCCGCCGGGCGGATCCGTGGGAATGAGACGCTCACCTGACTGCGCCAGTAGCGTTTGGCCAAGTGGCGGGCGTGCAGACCGGTGTAGAAGGCTTCGCTGACGAAATCTCCCAGCCCCAGCAGCGCCCCGATGCCGATGCGGCGCATCCCCGCAGCTCCCGCCCGATCCGGGGCCTCCAGGCGGTAGGTATAGTCGCGCTTTTTGCCGTACGGGTGCAGTTCGGCGTACAATTTGGGGTTGTAGGTCTCCTGGTACACCGTCAGGCCGTCCACCCCGGCTTCAATCACCTGCGCATAGCCGCTGGTATCCATGGGGTAGACCTCGATGCTGATGGAGCTGAACAGAGGCTTGATGCGCTGAATCGCTTCCACCAGATAGCGGTTGTCCGCCAGCTTCCTGGCCTCTCCGGTCAACAGCAGGATGTGACGGAAGCCGTAGGCGTGGATGATGCGCGCTTCTTTTTCGATGGCGTCCATGCTCAGGGTCGCGCGCGGGATGTTGTTGCTGGCGTTGAAGCCGCAGTATTTACAGCCGTTGCTGCACTCGTTGGACAGATACATGGGGGTGTACAGGTAGATGTTGTTCCCGAAGCGCTGCCGCGTGATCTGGTGGGAGCGCTGGGCCATGGGTTCCAGATATCCCTGCGCCGCTGGTGAGATCAGCGCCATGAAGTCGCGGAGATCCAGGCGCTCTGCACGCAGAGCCTGCTCCACCTGGCTGGTGCTGCAGGCGTGGATCTGTTCAAGTATTTCATCCTGCGGATACTGTGCGATTACATCGCTGAATGTTGTGCCCCTGGTTGTCATGCTTCGTGCCTTA
This sequence comes from uncultured Desulfuromonas sp., assembly GCA_964444945.1. GTDB lineage: Bacteria > Desulfobacterota > Desulfuromonadia > Desulfuromonadales > Desulfuromonadaceae > JAIVHC01. Next base: position 18,417 of record CAYUJC010000039.1, on the reverse strand, counting down.
AAAATCCAGTCAGGGGGCTGGATGCCTCTGCATATTGGCATTGTTTGCCCAGCCCCGCCAGAAAGGCTTCACGTCCGGCCTGCACCCCTTTAGCAAAGGCTGCCGCCATGGCGGCAGGGTTGGTGGCAACTGCCAGCGCGGTGTTGACCATGACAGCGTCCGCACCCATCTCCATCGCCTCCGCCGCATGGGATGGAGCCCCAAGCCCGGCATCTATCACCACTGGCACTATCGCCTGCTCAATGATAATAGCGATATTGTCGCGGGTGCGAATCCCCCTGTTGGTGCCGATGGGGGCGCCCAGAGGCATCACCGTAGCGGTGCCGACTTCCTGCAGATGCTTGGCCAGCACCGGGTCGGCGTTGATGTAGGGCAGCACCACAAACCCCTCCTTAACCAGGATCTCTGCCGCTTTCAGGGTTTCGATGGGGTCAGGGAGCAGGTAGTATGGATCGGGAGTCACCTCAAGTTTGATCCAGGGCTCGCAGCCAGCGGCCCGGGCCAGACGCGCCAGGCGTACCGCTTCTTCGGCATTGCGTGCGCCGCTGGTGTTGGGCAGCAGCAGGTAGTGGGTGGGGTCAATATGACTGAGCATATCGTCCTGCGGATTGTCAATATCCACCCGCCGCAGCGCCACCGTGACGATTTCGCTGTCCGAGGCCTGCAGCGCCGCGGCCATAGCGGCGTTGGAAGAGAACTTTCCGGTCCCTACCATCAGGCGCGAACGGAATGAGCGCCCGGCAATAATTAGTTTATCCATGCTTGAATACGATCCTTTGAGTGAGTACCAATCCCTGCAGCGTGCGGGAGGGATCATGTTTGGAGCTTCAATGCCCCTGAATTGGCGCTCCAAGCGAGCTAACAGCAGTGGCGCTATTCAGGGGAAGGCAGGTGCAACAGGTGGTGAAGAGGGAAAGGCTTATCCCCCACCGACAAAATTGACGATTTCAAGCTGGTCACCGTCCTGCAGCAGCGTGGCGCCAAAATCGCAGCGCATGACAATATTGTGGTTGTGCTCCACCGCTACCCGCTCCGCCGCGAGGTTGAGTTGCTGGAGCAGGGCCTCAATGTCGCACCCATCTTTTACGGCCTGGGTTTTTCCGTTAACTTTCAGTTGCATAAGCGTTATCCTCCACATTATTTCTCGCCTGTATCTTCTCGACGTCTGTATCTTCTCGAATGTAGACTTCTCTTCTATGTATTTAAAAAATATTTAATCCATCTGCCTGTTGGGTTCGGGGGCGGCTGTGTCCGCCAGTGGGTCCAACCCCAGCAGCAGGCGCACCACGGCATGCGCCTGATGGTTGGCCGCCACCGCCACGCGTGGGGCACACAAGCTGCCGACCGTTTCAACGGCGCTGCCACCATCCCCACACAGGTACAGGTGGGCAAAGGGGCGTCGGGTCGAGATGCTGTTGGCTGCGCCAAATCCAGCGACGCCGGAGGCTGCCACCAACGGGCGCTCGGGGAAGCTCTGCAGCCAGGTCTGGGTCAACTCTGCTTTGGCGCTGGCGCCGTCAAACGCCTCCACCAGAATATGCGCAGAGGCAAACAGTGCCGTGAGGTTGTGGGCGCCAATCCGGGTGTGATGTGTGGTGAGCTGCAAGCCGGGATTTATGCGCTTCAGGGTTGCAGCCATGGCCGCAACCTTCGGCCCCCCGATCTGGTCGAGGAAATACTGTTGACGCTGCAGGTTGGAGAGTTCCACCACATCCTGATCTGCAATAATCAGCTGGCCGATGCCCGCGCGCGCCAAGGCTATGGCGATATTGGAACCAAGTCCACCAACTCCGGCGATGGCGACACAGGATCGCGCCAGGGTTTGTTGCACTTCAACGCCGTGGCGTGCTTTCAGCATGGTGTTGAACTCTTCAGCGCCTGGGGTATGGGCGCTGCAGATGAACACCACGCGGTCGCCGGGCTGCAGAAGTGTATCTGCCGCGGCTTCGGCGCCATTGAGGACACATATATCCGCGTCGGGAGCTGTCCGGTGGCGCAGTTGGTGCAAGGTGGTCTCTGGGGGGATGGCGTGCAACTGTTCATTTATGTGGATACGCATCTGGTCAGACCGTCGCTCAAAGTGAATGTGAAAAATAAAATAGTCCCGCAAACAGTATTGATTATGGGTTGAATTTGGGCAGATGCGCAGCCGGGGGCGGACGCTAAGTGGAGCAGGATAAATGGGGCAGGGCACAAACAAAAACGGGGCCACAGACGCGACCCCGATACACAAATGGATGAATTTGTGTGTGCGCCGCTTTCCTACGCCGGTATGATCCGGATCAGGTTCTAAGGGTCGTCCGCGTACGGAACTCTCAGTTGTAACAACTCCCCCAGGGCATCTAATGTTTATAAACCTAGCAGCACTTCGCAGGGGAAGTCAACGGCATAATTAACGTGGTATGGATGTAGCTGTGTTTGGGGCAGCCATCTCTATCTATCGGGTGTTGCGCCTTTGTTTTTTAAGCAAAACTTAGTAGTATGGTGCTCCGCGTGTGCCCTGTCAGGGTAAAAACCGCCCTTCTCTTCTTTTTGAGCAGGGTGTGGTGGTACGGGGGCGGCGAATTGAGGGTTAAACAGCAGTGTAGGGATTAATGGTGGAGTAATTATGAGTATTTCAGAACGATATCGACTACTTGTGGCGGACCTGACCGCTACGGTAAAACAGATTGAAGATGAAGGGTCTTCCACGCGGGCCCTGAAGGTATTGCACACTGGGGTGGAGTTGCTCACAGAGCATGTGGAGTCGGTGGGAGAGGTCCCCCGGATGCGCATTGAACAGCACCTCTCCCCGGTATTGCTCGATGCTCACAACCTGCTCGATCGCGGACGCCTGCTGCTGGTTGAAGGTGGAGCTGAGGTTCACGCCCAGCGGGTGTGGGAGTTCCAGCAGCAGCTGTATCGTCTTCTTAATGATCTATAATTGGGGAAGGTCTAGCCATTTGCATCGCTGCGGCTAGTATTAATTTAGAGAACATTCAGCCAGGAAGGTAACCCCACCTGGTTGAAGCGTACGGCACTTCATATGAAGAGTTACTTACAACAGGAGGTTGGCATGGCTTTGGGGAAAACCTGGTACGAAGTAGAGGCGGCGGCACAGAGATTCGGCATCGAATCGAGTAAACTCATGCTCTGGGTAGAAGAGGGGCTGGTGCGGAGCGAACGTGAAGGGACGAAGGTTAAATGTGTAAATATCGACGACGTGCGCCTGATGGTCGGTGATACGCAAGCAGATCGGGGGGCGCCTGATTTGGAGTAAAGTAAGCGAGACGCGCGGAAATTATGTGCAGGGAAATGTGATTTTATGGATTTATATGATGTTGCAATAATTGGGGGAGGCATTGTTGGGGTGGCAACGGCCAAGGCATTGACCGAGCAGGCTGCGGGAACCAAAGTGGTCGTTGTGGAAAAAGAGCCACACCTGGCCGCACATCAAACCGGGCATAACAGTGGCGTGATCCACTCCGGCCTCTATTATCGCCCCGGCTCTCTCAAGGCGCGTAACTGTACCGAAGGGCGCGAAGCTCTGTATGCTTTTTGCGAGGCTGAGGAGATAGCGCATGAGCGCTGCGGTAAGGTTGTGGTGGCAACGGACGCAGACCAACTTGAAGCACTGGACGAACTGGAGCGTCGCGGGCATCAGAACGGTCTTGCGGGGATTAAGCGTCTGGATGTTGCAGATCTGCACCAGTATGAACCTCGGGTCAGTGGTGTCGCGGGGCTGCACGTGCCGCAGACCGGAATTGTCGACTATACGGCGGTTACCCGTGCTTTTGGTGCCAGGGTTGCAGCCGCAGGGGGAACTATCCTGACCTCTGCGCAGGTGCAGAGGGTGGAGCGCGTGAACTCTGGTTTTCGGCTGCATACGGCGGCGGGCCAGATTGAGGCGCGTTTTATAGTAAACTGCGCCGGGCTGCACAGCGACAGTGTAGCGCGGATGTGCGGCGTTGACCCCAAGGTGCAGATTGTCCCGTTTCGGGGCGAGTATTACAAGCTCGGGCAACAGCAACGCCATATGGTCAGGAACCTCATCTATCCAGTGCCAGACCCCAAGTTTCCGTTTCTGGGGGTGCATTTCACCCGGATGATAGATGGGGCAGTGGAGGCGGGGCCGAATGCGGTGCTGGCGTTTAAGCGTGAAGGGTATCGCCTGTGGGATTTCAGCATGCGTGACATGTTCGATACCCTTAAATTCCCTGGTTTTTTGCGCCTGGCCCGGCGCTATTGGCAGGTTGGGCTGCAGGAGTACCGGCGCTCGCTGAGTAAAACCCAGATGCTGCGCGATTTGCGCGAACTCATCCCAGATCTGCACGCCGATGCGATCTACCGTGCCGGAGCCGGAGTGCGCGCACAGGCGGTGGCGGCAGACGGCTCGCTGGTCGATGATTTTTGTGTGCGCGAAGCACCGGGGATGGTGCACGTCCTCAATGCCCCGTCGCCAGCGGCGACAGCCTCCTTGAGCATCGGCGCGGCCATCGCTGAAACAGCGCTGGCGCATTTTTCTATTTAAGAAGAGATGTGGGGGAGAACTGATGTGTGCCCTCCCGCAGTTAAAGCCAACCACGGTGGCACGCAACGGTAAGGGCGAAAAATTTTTCGCCCCTACGGCCCCATCCGCAACGTTATGCTGCGTTCCCCCGCTCTGCGTGGGAATGCATACCGTGCGGTGGCGTCACGCCGTCTGGTGGGCTATAAATCTAACAGAAACCACCATCGCGCAAATTTTGCATTGCAGGGTATAAAACAACCGTAAGGGCGAAAAATTTTTCGCCCCCACCTGTGTTCGCATGAAAATTTGGCTAATATTCTATACCAAACGTAAACTTAACCGATTTTCCGCCCACCCATTTTCTGTAGGTGCTGGTGAATCTCGCGCAGCAGCGCTTCAGTCTCGGTCCAGTCGATACATTTATCGGTGACAGACACGCCGTACTTCAAGTTGGGGGCCTCCTCGATGGGCTGATTCCCACATTCGATGTTGCTTTCAATCATAAGGGCGCGGATAGAGGTGTTCCCGGCTTCGATCTGGGCGAGGACGTCCCGGGCAACTGCAGGCTGGCGGGTATGATCCTTATTGGAGTTGGCATGGCTGCAGTCCACCATGATGGCGGTGGGGAGGTCGCGCTCCAGAAGGCGCCGCTCAATTTCGGCAATGTCTTCGCAGTGGTAGTTGGGTTTGCCGCCACCGCCGCGCAGCACAATGTGGACGTGGTGGTTGCCGCTGGTCTTGACGATAGAGATTTTACCAGAGCGGTTGATGCCCAGAAAGCTGTGCTCATGCGCCGCTGCACTCATGGCATCCATGGCGATACACAGATTGCCGTCGGTGCTGTTTTTGAATCCCACCGGAAATGACAGCCCGCTCGACATCTCCCGATGGGGCTGAGACTCAGTGGTTCGGGCACCGATGGCACCCCAGCTGATGAGGTCGGCAAAATACTGCGGCGTTATGGTGTCGAGCATTTCGGTAGCGACGGGCAGTCCCAGGTCGGTGATGGAGCAGAGCAGCTGTCGCGCCACCCCAAGTCCTTTGGATATCTGATGGGTGCCGTTCAGGTCTGGATCGTTGATCAGCCCTTTCCAGCCCACGGTGGTGCGCGGTTTTTCAAAGTACACCCGCATAACCAGCAACAACCTGTCTTTTAGTTCACTGCTCAATTTGGCCAGACGCCGGGCATAATCCAGCGCGCCGCCGGGGTCGTGGATAGAGCACGGGCCAACTACCAGCATCAGACGTCTGTCGCGATTGGTGAGGACGTCGACAATCTGCTGCCTGGATTTAGCTACAAATTCTGAAGCCGCCTCCGACTGTGGAAACACCTGCTTCAGTTCCGCCGGGGCGACTACTTCGGTAAAGCTTTTTATATTGAGGTTATTCGTACGGTACATGCTCGGTTGGTCCTCCCTGTCGAAGCGTAGTTTTATTTCGAATGGCGCATGTTTTCAGTTTAACTCCTTACCGTAGTGTAAGGCGCGTGGATTCTGTGTGCGCTCAGATTACTCCTTCCCCTGGGGGATGTCAAAAGGCGCGGCACACTTTGTGTTGATTGTTCAGCTCAGCAACTATTTGTTAATTCAGTCTTTGCCCTTGTTGCATCCCCATGTACTTTGTTACCATCCATGTGAGCGGAGACCTTGAACCTTTGTGAACGTCTTTATGAACACTATAAACTCCATGAAAGTGAAGGAAGATATGTTTTTACATCAATTTTTTATGGCTCTCGCCGGTCTGGTCGATCTGGCCTTCAGCCTCTATATCATCATTCTGGTCGCACGGGCGGTTATCTCCTGGGTCAACCCCGATCCGAATAACCCTATCGTCAGATTTTTGCACCGTGCCACCGACCCTGTGCTGTATCGCATCCAGCGCATTGTTCCGCTGCAGTTCGGCGGGATCGATTTCTCCCCGCTGGTGCTGCTGCTGATCCTGTCGGTAGTGCAGCGTTTTATCCATGCGGCACTGATCTCGCTGGCGTACTCGTTCTGAAATCAGGGTGGAGTGGATGGACGCAGACAGTTTGCAGTGCTGCATAAGGCAGAGTAGTGACGACACCATTGTTTCGGTACTGGTGCAGCCACGGGCCAGCAAGAACGCCCTTTGCGGATTGCAGGGGGATGAACTCAAGGTGCGCCTTACGTCGCCGCCGGTTGATGGAGCCGCCAATAAAATGTGCTGCGTTTTTTTCGCCCGCCTGCTCGGGTGCGCTAAAAGCAGCGTCAGCATTGAGCGTGGTCACAGTAGTCGACATAAGCAGATTCGCATCGCCGCCTGTACTGCCGCGCAGGTGCAGAAGGTGTTGCACAATCAGCTGACTTGAGTACAATGCATAGCTGTTGAGTCTGGCGAGCTATGCAGGATTAACGATGCTTTTGAGATATTTTTGCCTGGCGTTGCTCCGTGGGGGAGGGGCGGCAGCAAAATGTGTGGCTTCAGAACAGGATCTAAAGGAGATTTTATGCAGCCCTTTGTGTTTTACAATCCGACAAAAATAGATTTCGGCGCCGGTAAGGCGAATAACGTCGGAAAGACAACCGCAAAGTTTGGGAAAAAGGCTCTGCTCGTCTATGGCCAGAACAGCCTGAAAAACTCCGGTGTTTTTGCGCGCATAACCGCTTCGTTGCAGCAGGCCGGGGTTGAATGGGTTGAATTTGGCGGCGTCAGATCCAATCCAGTTTTGAGCCACACCTATGCCGGAATTGAACTGGCCAAAAAAGAAAATGTTGATGTGATTCTCGCTGCTGGAGGCGGTAGCGTGCTGGATGAAGCCAAAGCCATTGCTGCCGGGGCGATGACCGACGCAGACGTGTGGGACTTCTTTATCGATAAAGCGAAGGTAAAGCGGGCACTGCCCCTGGTTACCCTCCTCACCCTGGCGGCGACCGGCTCCGAGATGAACTCCGGCGGGGTCGTAACCAATGAAAAAACCCAGCAGAAGTTCAATATCAATGGAGCACCACTGTTCCCAAAGGTTTCCATCCTCGACCCGGAACTCACCTACACCGTACCCTCCGATTACACCGCCTACGCCGGAGTGGATGCTATTTCTCACCTCATTGAGGGCTACTTTACCAGCACCGATACCGAAACCCCGCTGCAAGACCGCTTTGTAGAAGGTACAGTCAAAGTCATTATGGGCGCGACGGAGCGGCTCCTGCGCGACGGCGATGACCCGGAAGCGCGCGCAACCATGATGTGGGCTTCTACGCTGTCACTGAACGGCCTTTCTACTGCGGGAATTGGCCCCTTTGGCATGCCCAACCATATGATCGCGCACTCTCTGAGTGCCATGTACGATACCGCCCACGGCGCCGCACTCTCCATCGTTATTCCGGCATGGATGGCGTACCAGGCGGAGCTGAATCCAGACAAGTTTGCGCGTTTTGCGAATCGCGTCTTCCGCTGCAGCGGCGGGAGCATGGCGGAGCGCGGTCTGTACGCCAGCGATGCTATGAAAGAGTGGTTCCGCAAAATCGGGTCACCCATTGATTTGAGCGAAGGGAATATCCCGGTCGCGGATATCCCGGCCATTGCAGAAAATGCCATGATGTTGGCGCAGAAGTGGGAGCTGGTCAACTATAGCAAAGAGACGATTATCGATATCCTCGAACGCTGCTACTAAAAACGCTGCAGCACGAAGATATGGAGATTGCCCCCCTTTAGAAAACTATCTCCTTCTATGTAAACGACATGCGCGCGCGCCAGCATCAGCTGGCAGCGCTGCCTGAAGTTTGGGCGGCCACTATTAACACTTGCCACTTAATGTCCACGTCCAAATAAAGTAATTAAATCCGATTAGCGTTAAGTTTTGTACGGAATCGCTTTTATTTTGGTCCACTCTGTGAGATATTTATTCGCATAACTCGAATTACCCTTCTTTTTCACATTTAACGCAGACCTATTTTTCAAGGGGGAAGACCTTGTATAGAGTAAGCAGTAAGCGAAGTCGAATAGTGTTGGAATGCCAATCCAGACCACATTCGGTACCGTCGCTCTATACTCCGGTCTTCTGAAGTCGCTGTTTCTCCAATCGGAGAAGCAGTTCTTTTTTCATGTATTCAGAGAGGAGGCCATTTTTCAGGTTCTGGTAGCATGAGAAATCTATCGTTAGGTTCGCTGTTTGGTTAACATTTTACTGGAGGTCGTATGAAACACCACTGGAAGTACGTAAGTAAGCGCCTGGCGCTATTGTTGATGGTCCTGTTTGTGGGTACGTTCACCCTCACCGGTTGCGGTAGCGGCGGTGGGTCGGATAGCTATAGCACCCCGGGTCTTGGAAACACCGCTCCTCTTGAGGGGCAAAGCAGTAATGTTCTTATCGATGTCGATACCCTGAAGGGATGGATCGATCAAGGATATGTAAACAACGCAGACCGTTATGAAAAGGTTGTTATTCTGCAGCAGAAGGGCTATGCCAGCGGTCACATTGAAGGAGCACAGGAATGGTCAGTTTCAGGGATTAATCGCATTGAAGGCCCCATTCTGAGTGGTAATATGGTGCCCGATGGCGAGACCATGGACGCTATGTTGCAGGAGCGCGGAATCACCGCCAACAGCACCATTGTATTTATGGGTAACAACTCCGAGCGTATTTATTTCTTCTTCCGCTACTGGGGCTTCCCCAAAAATCAGTTGAAGATCCTCAACGGCGGCACCAGCGCCTGGACCACTGCTGGCTACAGTCTGACTACAGTTAATCCTGTAGTGACAGCGTCTACTTCCTGCATAAAAGATCTGACCAACGGCCCCGACCGGAATGCAAGGGCTTCACTTAACGAGATGATCATAGGAGTAGAAGAAGGATCCATCGTACCCTTTGCAACCTATTCTGCCACCTCAGTTACTGACGCTGCAACAGTTAAAGAAACAGTAAATGGTGGCACAGAAGGCTATGTAACTTTCCAGGGTCGTATCGATGGTATGGTGCAGGATGAAGTTCTCTTTGCGAGCGGCGCCGCGAATATCACTACTGGCCTCTACAATACTGACGGTACCTACAAGAGTAAGGCCGAGATGGAAGCATACCTGACCAGCCTTGGCGCTGATGGAACCAAACCCATTGCAACATACTGCCGCGCCGGTAATCTTGCGGCCAACGGTTTTACCCCCATGGATGCAGTGCTTGATGACTGGAAGATTATGCTGTACGACGGCTCCTGGAGCCAGTGGGGCAGCCTTACTACCCGTACAGATGTTGTTCCCACTCCGGCGCATGCACTTCCAGAAGAATATGAAGAATGGGCAACAGATTGGCTGATGTCAGAGATTTCATTTAACTACGATTATACAGATGATATCTATCAGCCTGAGTTTTATACGGCACCCCTGTCTCCGTATGATGCCGGCGCTAATAACATCGAAGATGATGACTACGAGTACTGGATTACTCCGCCTGCCGGCGGTGGTGGCGCTTCAGGGCCTGTATCTGGCGGCGGTGGTGGGTGCTAACCTGCCGGTAACAGTCGATGCAGCGTCCGTAGTGATGCAATGATTATCCAACGTAAAAGGAGATATATTGTGAAAATTTCTAAAGTGCTAGCTGCTTGTACTGGTCTGGTGATGCTGGCTACCTCAGCATTTGCTGGCCCCGTGTGGACCTTTGGTCCTGAAGATCAGGGATTGCTTAAACTCGAGTATAATGGACAGTTTCAGCTCAACTACCGCGATACCGGTTCCGGGTCCGACTCTGCTTCCGATACCATGGAGTTCAACTGCCGCCGCAATCGCATTGCTCTCATTGGTCTTTACGAAGGCTTCGGCATCTACGTGCAGACCGAGTTCCGTGAGGACAATAACATCACTCCATTTGATGTGTCTGATGGGGACAACTCAGATTTTACCCTGCTGGATGCACAGTTCCGCTTCCAGTACAATGACGCGGTTCAGTTCCGTGTCGGTAAATTCAAGCACAGCCTGACCCGTGCCAACCTCGAGGCCTGTGAAAAACCCCTCACTCTTGATCGCTCTGTGTTGATCAGCTCACCTTTCGTAAGTACCCGCGACAAGGGTGTGGTGATGTGGGGAAACCTGTTTGAGGATATCTTCCAGTATCGTCTCGAAGTGCTGAACGGGCGGAATGATTCCGATTCAGCTCCCGATTCTAACTTCCGCTATGGCGCGCGCGCCCACCTGACCTTCCTGGATAAAGAAACTGGGTTCGGCTACCGTGGTACCTACATGGGTGCGAAGAAAGTTGTCACCCTTGGTGCTTCATATCAGTACGAGGCTGATGTAGCCTATGGTAACACCGTACTGAAGAGTGACAAGGTTGATTACAATGCATGGTCAGTTGACTTCTATGTTGAGTACCCGATTGAAGATATCGGTACCTTCACCTTCTCAACTGCGTATGTAGATTACGATCTGGACGATGCATACAAGGGGGCAAACCCCGATGCTAAAACTATTGGTCTGAGTGGCGAAAAGAATGGTGGTTACACCATGATCGGCTACATGCTTCCCAATATTCCGCTGCAGTTCTTTGCGCGCGCAGAGAACTGGTCATTCGCGGAGTGGGGCGTATACGATCAGGAAGTTGACTGGTACGGTGGTGGGTTTAACTACTACTTCCGGGGTCAGAACCTCAAGCTGACTGTTGAGTATTCAACTGTAGATTTTGATACCGAAGTTAAGGGCACTGACTGCGAAGACTTTGATAGTCTGACTGCGCAGCTGCAGGTTATTTTCTAAACCTGTAAACAGTACAATCAGTAATACAAGCACAAAAGGCCCCCGCATCCCGCGGGGGCCTTTTGTGCTTGCAGGGGCAGACCAGTAGGGGCACGGCGCGCCGTGCCCCTACCTCGTTCCCACGCTCTGCGTGGGATTGCATACCGTCAACCACGGTGGTATGCAACGGTAAGGGCGAAAAATTTTTCGCCCCTACGCAAGATGCGGGGCGGTTGGGGGTAAAACCATCACCGTCGGTGGGTTTACACCAGTAGGGGCACGGCGCGCCGTGCCCCTACCTCGTTCCCACGCTCTGCGTGGGAATGCATACCGTGTGGTGGCAGATGCGCACACACCGGTGCGTCCCTACGCTAAAAATCAACCACGGTGGTACGCGACTGTAGGGGCGAAAAATTTTTCGCCCTTGCGGTTGTTCATGCTACAATCCGCGCGATCAAATTGCTGTTTTTCACTGCGGACTCTGTTAAATGTGCAGGTATCGGAAGCCTCTATATGCCGTCTTTTGTTACATCTAAATCTCGCACCCTTAAACGCCTGAGTTCTGGCTCCGCGGTTGCGTTGCTGCTGCTGGTGGCCTTGAGTGGGTGTTTTTTTGCCGAGAACAAAAACCAATGCGAACGCTGCCATGTCGGGCTTGAGCTGGCGTCGGAGTCGCACCTGCACTGTGTCGATTGCCACGGCGGGGATGTTGCGGAAACCGATATGAAGAAGGCGCACGCAGGCATGCATGGGCCGCGGAACCCCTCTGCGCCCGAATTCTGGGGCAAGACCTGTGGCAAATGTCATCCCTATCAATTGGAACGGGTACGTTCCAATATCATGTACACCAATACCGGTTTTATTAAGAACATTCAGCTCACCTGGGAAGGTGAAGATGGCCAGTTGTACGCCACGGCCACCGAGGAGCTGTTTGACGCCGAAGGAAATCCGGTCACGCGTCCGAGTGTGGCGGAGTTGAATAATCTGGCGGGGGAGCTGTACCGCAAGTTCTGCGCCTTGTGTCATATCGGAGTAGAAAATCATCAGGTATGGCGGAGTTCCCACGCCTCCGGGTGCGCCGCATGCCACTTTCCATTCAACGAAAATGGTACCTATATGGGTAACGACCTGAGCATGAAGGGGAAATGGCCTCATTCAAAGACCCACAAGCTTGAACCACTGCCCGACAATGATGTGTGCCTGCGCTGCCATAACCGCAGTGGGCGCATTGCCTTGACCTACCAGGGGATGAACGACGGCAACAATTCTCTGGTGCCGACGCATAATGCCATCCCGGGGCCGGAGTTGATGGGGGGGCCGCGCAATATCACCAGCATCCATGCGGATATTCACCATCAGAAGGGGATGGAGTGTATCGACTGCCACACCTCGCGCGATGTTATGGGGGATGGGTATGCGTATGAAAATATGTACAATCAGGTGGAGATACGGTGTACGGACTGCCATGGTTCCGGCACCCAGGTTCCGCAGGTTGTAGCCCTGGAACGGGAAAATACCGAGGCCGCACGCGAGGCGCGCAATTACAAGGCCCAACCGCCGCTGCAGACAGAACGGGTGCTCACCTCCAAGGGGCGGGCGTACGCCAATGTGTTTAAAGATGGCGCCGAGATTGTGGTGTTGGGCAAGCGCGACGGTAAGCGCCATATCAGTAAAGTTATTACCGACACCCCGGAACACGGCATTGTCGGACACGAACGCCTGAATTGTTATGCATGCCATTCCTTCGCGGTGCCGCAGTGTTTCGGGTGTCACACCGAGTATGATGCGCAGGAACCTTCGCAAGATTTTATCAAGCAGCGCTACACGCGCGGGAAGTTCAGTGAAAAAGAGGATTATCGGGATCTGTACCCGTTTGCGCTGGCGCTGGATCAACGCGGGGAGATCTCCCCGGTAACGCCGGGCTGCCAGACCTTCATTACGGTGAAGGACCGGCAGGGGCGGACGGTTAAAGATGAATATGTCACTAAATTTAAGGGGAAAAACCAGTTACGCTTTGCGCCGTTCTATTCTCATAACACGGCAACAAAGGCGGTAGGGTGCAGCGAGTGCCATGCCAATCCACAATTTATGGGGTTCGGGCAACACAGCATCTCTGCAGGGGATATCCGCGCTATGTTTCTGTGCGAAAAAGCGGAGGATAAGCCTCTGGATGGCTTTATGCAGATGCGTGGTGGCGCCATCGACTCCTTTGCCGGTATTGTGCGCGAACATAGCCGCCCCTTAAATGCTGCCGAAATCAGACGGGTGTTTGCGGTAAACCTGTGTCTGGTGTGTCACGCTAACCCGCGTGACCCGATATATGGAGAAAAATTGGACTATGGACGTCTTGAAGAGTGTCTGCGTCTTGATGCTGCTGGGCATGTGCTGTATCCCCCTTCTGAGCCACGCTGAAATTAAGGTCAGCGGGGTGCATGCCGCACTTGAGTGTGCAGACTGTCATATCCCCGGGGAACCAGATGGAGCTTTAAGTGCGGCAACAGGTGGAGCCCCCGGCTGCCGAAAATGTCATCCCGGGATGGAGCAGGTTTTTGCCCACAGTATGACGCAGCGGAAGGCAGAAGAGGAGTTTTGTGCGCGCACCTACGCTACGGCTGACCCCGATTTCTTCTCCACCAACTGCATGGGGTGCCATGTGGATAATTGCCTTGACTGCCACGGTGAGGATGGGCACGCCATCAAGCGCCCGGATACGGAAGATTGCCTGCAGTGTCACAACGGCTACTTTGTCGGCTGGGATTACCTGGGCCGTGCCCCGCGTGACGATCACGAACGCTATCAGCGCGGCCCGCAGGCGAACGGGAAGTACTACCTGAAGATGCGCCCCGATGTGCATGCCGAAGCGGGGCTGACTTGCGGTGCCTGCCATAGTATGCAGAGTTTGAGCCGCGGAGAGCTGGCATCAAAGAGCTGCACCGACTGTCATACCCCGGATACGGCAGTGATTGAGCACAGCATCAGTGCGCATCTGGAGCGCATGACCTGCACCGCCTGCCATGCCGGATGGGCGGCACAGGAGTATGGTACCTTCTTTATCCGCACCGAAAACAGCTCAAACGCCGAGTATTTCACGGTGCAGCAACCGAGTGAACATTACCGCAAGAGTGCGTACCTTAAACGCCACGACCGCCCCATTCTGGGGGTAAATGGCGCAGGGAAGGTGAGCCCGATCCGGCCGCAGTTCATCGCGTACTATTCGGCCATGCAGAACAATACCCCGGTGGGGGAAGAGAATCGCCTGTTGGCAGCGGAGTGGAAAGCATTCACGCCGCACACCATTCAGCGCGGTGGCCCCATGTGTGACGCCTGTCATGGTGATGCGCGCCGTTTTGTGCTGCAAGAGGATGAACGGCGCATCTATCGCCCCGATCTCGATGGGTTGCAGCTGCGCGGGTTCTGGAATCAGGCGGGGCAGACGGTGCGCAATGGCCGATTTTATACTCCTGCCGAGTTTGAGCAGGTACAAAATAAAGGGCCGGAATATACGCGGAGATATATAGAAAAATGGCAACAGTTTCTACATCCAGACGCCGCTTTATCACAACCCTTGTCGGCGCAATAGCCGGAGGCTGGTTTCTACAGCGGTTTTTTGCGATGCCCCCCCAGCAGGCGCACCTGCTCCTCGAAGTGCCCGTTGCGCAAATGCCGGAGCGCGGCGCCCTGGTTTTTCGCGAGCAGCGGCTGGCGCTGGTGCGCGAACAGGGGCAGCTTCTCGCTATTCGGCTGGTGTGCACCCACCTTGGCTGCACGGTGAATGTGGCTCCCCAGGGTATGAGTTGTCCATGCCACGGCAGTGAATTCACCAGTACCGGGGCCGTAGTTAAAGGCCCCGCAACCGAACCATTGGAACACCTGCGCCTGGAGCAACACGGTCCTTTGCTGCGCGTGTACGCAAGTAGTGGCGCACCGGGCAGTGGAGAAACGGTTTGAAAAACTTGCACAGCAGGATGTTTGTGCTGTTTTATTAACGGAGAAAGCTCCATGCGTGATTTTATCCGCCACCTGTTCCCACGGGTGGTCCTCAAAGACAATCTGCAGCTACGCTATACCTTCTGTCTGGGTGGTCTGGCCTTTACCATGTTTCTGGTGCTCCTTACCAGTGGCGCCCTGCTGGCCTTTTATTACATTCCCCACTCAGCGCAGGCCTATAACTCAATTCTGTTTATTGAGGAAGAGGTGTTTGGTGGTTACTTTCTCCACAGTTTGCACCGTATCAGTGCCAATATTTACCTGGCGCTGCTGTTTCTGCACACCTTACGCGTAATTCTTACCGGGGCGTATCGTCCCCCACGCCAGTGGAACTGGGTTGTCGGGTTTTTGCTGTTGTGTCTGGGGCTTTTTTCCGGCTATACCGGTTATCTCCTCCCCATGGACCAGCTGGCGCTATGGGCGACCCAGACCGGAATGGAACTGGTGCAGATTGTCCCGCTGGGGACGTTGTTCTATTCCTTTATGGTTCCGGATGAAGTTGGCGCGCCCCTGTCACTGTTGCGTTTTTACGTGCTGCATATTGTGTTTCTCCCTTTGCTGACCCTGATTCTGTGTGCCATCCATTTTTATAAAATCAGACGCCAGAAAGGAGTGCTTCCTTACCTGTGAAAGAATATGTCAAAAGTTCCCCGGTGTTTTTCACCCTGATCCGCAACGCCATGGCTGGCGCCATTCTGGTGGTGCTGGTGCTGGCGGTGCTGTTTCCTGCGCCATTACTGGAACCAGCGGACCTGGCCACTGTGCCGAATCCGTCGCGCGCGGCGTGGTTTCTGGTGTGGACCCAGGAGGTGGTGAGCTATTCGAAATATGCCATCTACCCGATAATTTTTATCGGAACTGTGTTTGCATGTCTGCCATGGTTACCGCGTACCCAGCCGGCTGAACGGGCACGTTGGTTTGCGCCAGAGCAGAGATGGATCAATATTCTTACCCTGCTGGTGTTTGCGGCTATCGTTATTCTGACCATTGTAGCGCTCTATTTCAGGGGGGAGAATTGGGCTTTCGTACCCTTTGTCTGAGTGTAGTGGCGGTTGTGGCGCTGTGCGTCCCAGCTGCGGCGCAGCAGTGCACCAGATGTCATGCGGCCCAGTGTCCAGCACCAAGTGCGCGGCTGGTGTGGGATGAGGCGCGGCTGAGTCAATGTGTGGAGTGTCACCGCGGCAATCCCTTAACTTCACGCAAGGATCTGGCCCACAGCGGCCTGGTGGAGCCCCGCCACAGCTGGTACCAGTATTTGCAGGGTGAAACGGTGCAACAGGGGGAAAAACTGACCAAAAAGTTCGCTTGTCGGCGCTGTCATGTTAGCGGTGAAAAAGGCAACAGTCTGGCAACGAATCTGGATAGTATCGCACCTGAGCGCAGCAGCGCAGAGCTGGAACTGGCGGTGCGCGAGCCAGCTATATTCATGCCGCTGTTCCCATTAACCGATACCGCCCTGAATCTGATCCTGACCCGGATTCTGGCTGGGGGCTTGACCGCCCCGAAGGGGAAAGATCTCATACCGCTTGTGGTGTATTTCAGTCATGCGGCAGCCCAGGAAGATCCTTTCAGCCGCCATTGCGGTGGCTGCCACCGGATGTTGAGTCATCAATATGGAGGCCTTGGTGTAGATGACATAGGCCCCAACCTTTCCGGTATGGGGACAACTTTTTATCCCTCGACCGGGCGGGATAATAAACCGTGGAAGCGTGAAGATCTGCGGGACTGGATTAAAAATCCGCGTAAAATAAGGGCGCTGGCGCTCATGCCGCCGCTATCGATCAAAGAAGATGAGTTGCGTAAGATACTGGATATCGTCTGGCTTCAAAGTGATGAGGGGGAATAATGTACTATACATATCGTTTAAGGAGAATTTGTGCACTGATTGCGGTGCTGGTTGTTACAGCCGGATGCAGTCATTTGCATGTGGACACCCTGGATGCGTGGACACCGCAAACGATCCATACGGTGGTATACACTATCACCGATGCCCCGGAGGCGAAGGCCGATATCCTGGTACGGGAACAAATTCGTACCCTTGGCTGGGGGGTGGCAGACTCTCCAAATCAGGCGGACGCCAGGGTTGAATGTGAGTTTGCCTACAAGGCCGACCTTAACAGCGAGGGTGAGTTGACGCGTACCCTTGAAAGTGTGCATGTGCGCATCCTGGATATCCCGGCGGGAGATACGCAGGCGGTATCGGACTACTTCTACGCCCATGGCAAGGAGCAGGAGTGGGAAGAGGGGGTGGTGGCTGTGTTTAGCGCCCTGAATGCTGATGTTGCACCGCAGAGGGTGGAGTGTACTGCGGTTGTACCGGAAACACCGGCAGTAGAGCCCCCTGCAACTACAGAGACTACAGAGACTACAGAGACTACAGAGACTACAGTGGGGGCGCAGAATAATCACGTGGAGGTTGAGCGTGACACCACCAGCATTTCGACGCCGGAACCAGCACCGAAACAGGAAGATGTGCGCGAATTAGAGAATATCCGTACCCGCGCAGATATCCCCGAACCGAAGAAGGTACGCGAACCGGAAAGCATCCGCGAGCCTGAGAGGATGGAAAAATCCCCCTGGGTTCCCCGTTTTCAGGGCTGGGGTTTAGAAGCATGGGGAGTCGAAGAGTAGGGGCGAAAAATCTTTCGCCCTTGAAGGTGGCACGTCAATCTCGTTCCCACGCTCCCGCGTGGGAATGCATAAAGGGACGAAAAACATTTCGCCCTTGAAGGTGGCACGTAAACGTAGGGGCGAAAAATCTTTCGCCCTTGAAGGTGGCACGTAAACGTAGGGGCGAAAAATCTTTCGCCCCCGTCTCCAGATACAAAAAAGGCCCGGAGATCTCCGGGCCTTTTTTGTGTTACTTACACCTCAAATGTCTGCGTTAGACCGTCCAGGTGTGACCTTCTTGCAGCAGTTGATCCATAGTGCGACCAAGCTTGCCTTTAACAGCATCGACCTGCTCATACACCATGTCGTCGTAGGTCTTCTTGCTGTCATCGGCATAGATGACGCCAAGAGCGACAGGCAGATCAGCATCCGGGCGCATTCCAGCCAGGACTGATGCCATTTCTGCATTCTTCTCGTCGTGAACCAGAATGTCTGCTTCAGCTACGTCAGCAACATTGGCTTTTTTAATGCCAAAACCAGCTTGTACGAGGCAGAACTGGTCGGCGTCGCCGTAGATCATCTTCTCGCCGTGGCGCCGGATGATCCGATGGTTCGGCCCATCTTCTTTGCTGGAGAGCTGTTTATGCGCGCCA
>CAYUJC010000038.1:15694-24348 GCA_964444945.1 uncultured Desulfuromonas sp. | reverse complement strand
CGGTCCATCTTTATCGCCTGCTGACGACAACGCTCCGGCTGCGGCACGAAGGGGGTTTTGGTGCAGGCGTGTTTTGTGGTACGCAAAGGGCGAAAAATTTTTCGCCCTTCCGGCCTCTGCACCGTGACCCTGCTTTTTCATTGAGCCTGAATCCACAAATACACTTCCCGCGCAAACTGTTCAAAATCAGGCAGGTGCTGGGTAATAATGCTGTAAACCACCAGCCAGTCAATATTCTGATATGCGTGCACCGAAATATTGCGAAACCCAACAGCTTTCTGCATCCGTGTGCTGGTTTCCGGGCGGATAATATTGAGCTTCTCCAAGGTTGAAAAACTCTGACTCATGGATTGTGGAGCTGGGGCATCCGTGCTTGCGATAAGGTGAGTGGCAATATCTACACAGACCTGAACCGCTCTGGTTAAATTGAGAACAATGATGTCCTGACAGTCCAGGTCGCGTGTCAAGGTTTCAACATCTGCGGGGGTTTTGTCCTGGATCCGTTTCAGGCAACGATGTAACGAATCAAGCTTGGTCAATACTATGGTTGCAGCCATTCGCGGCTCCGTTTTTCAAGGATTCTACGATGATATGGCATCATATCTGCCTGATTATACAGCATTTTCTTCAGCAGGCCCGCATAAACCTCTGTATCGGTTTTTTTTACTGTCCGTCCGGTGAGCAATGCCTGCTGCAGAATTAGGCCGGTGACCTGATGTAAATCAATCAGGTCAACTTCTCGGCCAAGGGCATTTGACAGCTCAATATTCAGCACCGCACGTTCGTCCACTGAAAGAGGACGTTGTGCTGCGATAGCTATATCGATATCGCTGGCAGCGGTCAGGCGTTCACTGGAAGCGGAACCAAATACAAGCGCCAGGCAGATAGGGGGATGCTTATCCAGTATCGCATTCACGCTGGTGCTGATAGTGGCAAAGTCTTCGGGTTTGCTCCGGCTTTGCCTTTGCTGCATATGTGGGTTAAGGGCAGAATCATGGATCATATCTGGTGTCCTCGAAAACAAGCACGGAAGCATCAGCCCCCATTCTACAAACGTATCAGCAATCCCCCTACATACTGTGGCTGCAGGTTTTCGGGCTTGAGGGCATAGAACTCATGCTCCCAGATTTCGAAGCAGAATTCGGCGAAGGCGCCGCTGCCGGGGGCGAGGGATTCGAGCCAGGTATAAGTCTGCTGGCGCAGTTCGGCAAAGTTGGCGTCGGCATGGAGGGCCTGATGCAGGGTTTCGAGTTCTGCGGCCGCTATGGGTTCGGGGGTGGGTTCGTGGCCGAGGATCTTGTTGGCGATGGCGGTTAAAAACAGCTCCGACAGGGTGACTTCGCTGGCCTGGGGCGGGATGCAGCCATCCAGATCAAGTTCATCCGGTGCCGGGATATTGAAGACCCCTTTGGCTCCAAACAGTGGCAGCAGCGCTTCGACGCTACTGAGTTCTGTACTGACCGCCTCGACATCGCGGTAGTTGCGAAAAGGGCGTTCATCGGCGCGGGTGGCACTTTCAACCCCGGTATAAAAGCGCGGCTTGGGCTGCTCCAGGGCAGCTATCAGCGCGGCATTGGGCCCATCCAGGTAGGGCCCGGCCGGGGATTCGCGCACGATGTGGGCACGGCGTTGCAGGGCAGCGGTGAGGGAGAACCCAAGGCGATACAGACTTTGCAGGTACACCTGCTCGAACAGCTCGGTGGCACGGTTCACATCGGTGCCAGCCAGAAATCCCAGGGCGATATTGAGGTAGTTATACACATCTTCGAGGGATTCCTGCACTTCTTCAGCGACGCCGACATCTACCTGATCGGCACTCATGGCGCGGTTGAGGAGGTAGGTCAATTCCTGGCGCAGAGCGTCGTTCATGCTGTTGCCCATGACATCGGCGAGCAGGTCGCGCGGATGGGTCACGGTGAGGACAAAGCCGGGCACCGGCACGCCGCTGGATTCCGGGGCAAAGTCTGCCTGATTTTTGCCAAACTCCGCCGGATCGAAACTATGCGGATCAAGCCAGGCGCGGAGCTGGCGCGCCTCGTAGGTTTCGATAAAACCAAGATCGGCCAGGCGCCCGTTGCGATCCCGATATACCTCTTCTTCAAACACCAGCTCGGTCTCATGGCGCACGGTTTCCATCATCTGCAGATATAAACTCTGGCGTTCGCTGAAGAGTAGATCCAGCAGGGATTCAATCCATTTAGCCTGTTCCGGGTCGCGGTATTCATATTCGTAGAGCTGATCGCGGCGCAGACGGGGTTCTTCGCGCTCATCGTCATCCAGGGCTTCGAGGCCACTTATTATGTGCAGTTGTTTCTTGAACAGCAGCGCGAGCAGATCAAAATCCATCCCGTCGATGATGCGCAGAGCATCGGTATCATTCATGACCTGCAGCTGTTGGAGCCAAAACTGTGCATCAACCGGATTCATGCTGTCTTCGTGCCAGCAGTCCATATCTACACACAGGGTTATCTGCTCGCTGCTGGCCATGCTCAACAGTTCCGGCACATCCGCTGCGCCCAGCTCTTTTATGAGGAGAAACAGATCCTGCGGCGGCATGGCCTGCACCAGGGCAGCGCTGTGGGCGCTGGCAATGATAGCTCTGTATTTATCGCGCCCGCTCAAACGGTGCAAATGCTCAAGTTCGGTTTTCAGGGTTACGCTGTGAGGCGCGGGCTTGACCAGCTGCAGATGCGATTTTTTGGTGTCCTTTTGCGTTGCCATAATTATCCCTACCCTTCTATTTTGCCGTGGAAGTTTTGCCGTGTGAGCGCGTGTGCACAAAAAACAATTTTCGCCCCGCCAGCAGAACTACACCCTTTAAGGTGAATATGAATTGACCCGGAAATAAGAATCAGAACTGGTTCGTTAGATAAGTTTAGATGGAAGTACGGGTGGGCGCAACGTCAATTCGCTGCTGCGCTTCTTAGGTATCCGCGCATATGCGGGAATCTGGCTGGATTTAAGGGCGCTGGATCCCCGCCTGCGCGGGGATGACGTTATGCGAGTATCATATTCATGCTGTTCGTCGGCTGGATTCGCGCGTGCGTGGGGATGACGGTGGAGTGACGGTGGATGCGGCAAGAATGGAATTAGGGGAACCTTCGATACACTTCTTTACGATGCAAAAACCTGACTATCTCGATATGCGCTGTTTCTACCTTTATCCCCAGACGATATTCCCCAATCCTTATCCGGTAGTAACTAGCATAACCCTGAAGTTTCTTACATCCGTTTATATCCGCCAGCGCCGAAGCCTGCTTCAGCTGCATCAAGGTATCCTTGAGATTTCTTTTGACCCCAGGCAAATGATTTATTTTATTAATATCTTTACTGAATGCCTTTGAATATAAAACCTTCATTTCAACTATCCAGCTTATGCATTATCTCTTCTTCTTCGACGTAGTCTCCAGTGTCACCCTTTTCGATGGCCTGCCCAAGCTTCAGGTCTAAAATAGCTTCGGATACTACATCTTCCAGGACATCTCTGTTGTCGTGCAAAACAGAGGCGACGGCTTCTTTTATAATTTGACGCAATTCATCTTTTTCAATATCGAGATTTGCCATTTTCTATTCTCCTTCAGGTAGCTACCGGAGCTATTATGCATTCCCACGCCGGAGCGTGGGAACGAGGGACCGATCAATAACCAGAACTGCTTCGTGGGATAAGTTTAGATGGAAGTACGGGTGGGCGCAACGTCAATTGTCTGCTGCGCTTCTTCGGCATCCGCGCATATGCGGGAATCTGGCTGGATTTAAGTTGCTGCGCCCTCCCGCAAAAGCGCTCCCCCGCCTTGATCAAGGAGGGGGTCGGGGGGTGGTCCAGGTCTTGGCGGTTTCTGAAGAACAAAGAGCAGAACCCAACCACCCCTGGCCCCTCCTTAGGTAAGGAGGGGAACTGTCGGTGGTCTGCGCCTACCGTTTAGGGAACACCAGATGCTCAAGCATCAGACACAGCAACACTCCAACGACGAAGCCGTTGCCGAGCATGGGGCGTAAGAGTTGCGGCAGGGTATTAATCGCTTCGGCAGGTAAAAAGGCGACACTGGTGCCCACCAATACAGCGAGGCCGATACTCAAGCCGTGTTCGTAGCGCACTTCGGCGCTCTGCTGATATACCACCAGCAGCCCGGTGGCCACCTGGGCACACAGAACGTAGAGCAGCACGGTGCCGATGACCACCGAGGGGATGGCGCTGAACATGGCGGTCAGGTGTGGAGAGAAGCCACACAGCATCATGCCGATCCCCGCCGGGACCAGAGTCCAGCGTGAAGCGCAGCGCGAGGCGGCAATCACTCCCGGACTCATGGAATAGTTCACCGGTCCCAGGACTCCGGCAAGGCCGGAAACCATATTGGCCAGCGCGGTTACACTCAGGCCACGCTGCAGCCGCTGCGCCATATTGGCGGGTTTGAGCATCTGATCGAGCGCCTGCATGGAACCTATATCGTTTATGGCCAGCACCATGTAACACACCATAAAGGCAGCTACAACACCGGGATCAAAGACAAATTCAAACTTAAGCTGCTGCAGGGGGACCGCAAACATGGGAACAGCAGCAGTTTCGACACCACCCGCAAGGAGCTTCCACAGCAGCGTTCCACCCAGCATGGCCCAGATGATGAGGGTGGTCTTCCATATCCCGCGCAGAACAGGCTGGAGGGCAAACAGCAGCATAAGCATGCCGAGAGAAAACCCCAGCCGCAGTGGCGCCTCATGCAGCACAGCGGCGGGTAAAATCAGATTGCGGATGGTGGGCAGGAGGGTAAAGGCGATCAGCAGGAGGACCGCCGCCACCACCCGTGGGGTAAATAGACGCTGAATCGGCCTGAACAGCCCCGCGACGCTGGCTATAAACATCACCGTACCGCCGATCAGCATCGCCGTGGGCACCGCCCCGGGCGCTGCCGAAGTGCTTGCGAGGGCGCCCACAAGCAGCACTGCGGCGGGACCGAGGATCAAGGGGAGCTTGTGCCCCCACAACACCTGTGCCAACTGGGTCGCCCCGGTTATGAGGAGCATCATCTGCAGATAACCTACCGCATCCGCTGCTTTATCCAGCTGCAGGCTGGTTATCACCTGCGCCAGAATTACCAGGGTGGGAATACTGATGGCGAGCCACTGCACGCCGTACAGCAGCAGCACACCAAAAGGGGGACGGTCATCAAGATTATAGTGCATCTTCATACAGAGTCTCCGTCTACATCTATGCAAAAAGAGAAAAGGAATGGCCAATATGTCAGGCGGTGAGGATACCTCAACTGGGGAATCACTGGTAATCTATGCCCAGGAGGAACGATGGTCGAGGGGAGTTACATCCGCACCACAAGTTCCCGCAGGGAGGTGAGCAGGTGCGGCATGGTGCGGATATGCTCCTGCTGCTCTTCCAGAACAGATTGGAGAATGGCGTCTGTTGTCAGGGGGTTGGCCAGCACCACTCGAAACACCGTGATATCCTGCCCCCGATAGCGCGTAGGGGCCAGGCGGGTGCGGGAAACAAAGGTTTTTCCTGCGGCGCGCTGCGCTTTTTGTACCGCCACCACCACCTCATCAAGCTTTTGATTGATCTCTTGCGCCACGTCTGGACGCGCCTGCGCCAGTTTCTGCTGCAACCAGGCCGGATTGTACCGATAGGTGAGAATGTTGAGTTCAGGTGCGGTAATAAGCTCAAAGTCAGGATGGGCCGTTATCATGTCGGCAAAATTCTGGGCGCGTTCGATCCCCTGATCAATCAGGAGTTCGTAGCCCTTTCGTCCGATGATATGCAGACCCGCATGCACCAGCATCGCTTTGCCGGGGCGTGAACCTTCGAGGGTATGGGTGCCAAGATCCTTGGAGCCGGGGCGCAGGATGTAGGCCGCATGATGTTCTATAGCGGAGACCGCCTGCGGATCTTTGAACAGCACCATCCCTGCCCCCATGGGAACGTACAACTGCTTATGTGCATCAATAGTGACGGAATCGGCGCGCTCGATCCCGCGCAACCGCCAGCGGTTGGCATCAGAGAACAGCGTCGGGCCTCCCCAGGCCGCATCGACGTGGAAGTGACACCCGATTGTCTGCGCCAGCTCTGCCATCTCTTCAAGGGGATCGATGGTACCGGTTTCTGTGGTTCCGGCAAGACCAACCAGAGCCATCACCCGTTTGCCCTCGTTTTCCAGGCGCGCACAGGCGTTGCGCAAATTCCGCATATCTACCCGGTTGTTATCATCGGTATCCACCAGGATCAGGTTGTCACGCCCGAGGCCGAGCACATCCACCGCCTTGGCAATGGAGTAGTGCGCCCGGCGCGACACCAGCACCGCCAGCCCTTCGCATTGAAGGTGTTTCAGTGCTTTGAACATCCCCTCGTTGGCGATACCCCGAAACTCTCCGTCCGGGGCGCACAGTTTATTGCGTGCCAGCCACAAGGCCGTGATATTGGCAATGGTGCCGCCAGAACAGAACACCCCCAGAGCGCTACGACTATCGTGGATGAAACGGGCATAAAAAGCATCATCGCGTGCATAGACCAGACGGTTCAGAATTGCCAGCACCTGGCGTTCCAGCGGAGTAAACGCCTTGGAAGTCTCTACCTTGACGGTGTTCTGGTTCAGGGCGATAAGAATACGTGCCAGCGGCAGCATGAAATATGGCATAGCCGAGGTCATATGCCCGATAAATCCGGGCGAAGCCGTATGGACGGACTGCGCTACCAGGGTATCTTTTAAAAATGAAGCGTAATCAGAAACAAACGTGGGCTGCTCCGGCACGTGGGATGCGGAAAAATCTTTCTCAATCTCCTTCAGGGTAGCGCCACTGGCCACTACATGTTTCTGCAGAAAACCGGCGAGGTCATCGCTGATATCTTTGTCAACTTTACCAAGGGTGGAGGATGGAGCTTCGGGAACGGTGAAAATACGGTATAGGTTCAGTAGATTGGCTTGAGCCTGTTCAGTCATGAAAAATCACCAGATGCGCTGCAAACCTGACCTGATCGCCAGGCAGCTTTGGTTTATAGAGTCATTTAAATGGGATTATCTGCATTGCAAACCACGTTCGCCTGAGCACTGAAAGCAGCATAAAGCATATTCCATGTGCACCGCATTTGTATACAACAGATCGGTTGATGTCAAATTCAAAACAGTTTTTCATCTCGTTATTCATAGCTTTTTCAGGATTAAATTTTTTATGTGGTCACTGCAACGATACGCAGTTTGTGAATTGCTATAGAAGATATACCCTCTGCATCCATAGCAAACGAGCCAATCTTCAGGTTTTGCTAAGATTAGACTTTACATAGTGATTTAAATCATGATACTCAACTCATATTTACTTAACCCTATTTACAGGAGGTAACAAATGGTCAACAGATTTTTACGCTCTTCCTTGTTTCTGGCTTTAGCCTTCATCATCGCTGCCTCTATGGTGGTAGTTGCACCGAACATCAGCATGGCCGCAGCAAGCGTCAATGTGAACACAGCCACTGTCGAGCAACTGCAGCAAGTAAAAGGGATCGGGCCAAAAACTGCAGAAAAAATTGTGGCTTATCGCCAGGAGAATGGGAAATTCACCAGTCTGAATGATTTGCAAAACATTAGAGGAATTGGAGCTAAATCGCTGAATTCGATGACTGAAAATCTGAGTCTGGAACAATAAAAAAAGGAAATGAGGCTCTGAAGCGTCCACGGCGCGTGGGCGCTACGGGGGGATGACGCTGAGAACAGCGTCATCCCCCGTTCGCTTCTAAGGTTAAAACCAGCCATGGCGGTATGCGGATGTAGGGGCGAAAAATCTTTCGCCCTTACGGTTATTTTGAGCGGTTGGTGCGCGGCTAGCACCGATGGCAGTAAGCGAATGTAGGGGCGAAAAATCTTTCGCCCCTACGGTTATTTTGAGCGGTTGGTGCGCGGCTAGCACCGATGGCGATGTGCGAATGTAGGGGCGAAAAATCTTTCGCCCTTACGAATAGTTTGAACAGAAGGCCAATAGTTCGCAATCTAACCCAATTAAAATATCATAACTACTATGCCACCCAGCAAATCCGTACATAAACGTCGATCCATCCGCCTATCAGGGTATGATTACGCCCAATCGGGAGGATATTTTATTACCATATGCGCACATAATCGCGCGTGTTTGTTCGGGGATATTACGGATGGGGAAATGCGGTTGAATGATGCAGGGCGGATGGTGCACCAATGTTGGGATGATATTCCTTATCATTTCCCCTATGTGACATTGGATCAATTTATTGTCATGCCTAATCATATCCACGGGATTATTATCATTACGCATCCCGTAGGGGCGAAAAATTTTTCACCCATGCCCAAATGTGGCACATCTCGAACAATAGGATCAATCATCCGTGGGTTTAAAATAGGTGTAACCAAATGGGCAAAGGGATATACAGATATGGACAAGGTCTGGCAACGCAATTATTACGAACACATCATCCGCAATGATGATGATTTGCGGATGATCCGCGAATATATCCAACACAATCCGCAACATTGGGCAGATGATGAATTGCATCCGTAAAATTGAAAATGGATGCGTCTGCGAATGTAAAGGGCGAAAAATCTTTCGCCCCTACGGCTATTTAACGTGGTTGGTGCATGGTTAGCACCGATGGCGGTATGCAAATGTAGGGGCGAAAAATCTTTCGCCCTTACGGT